>CAZOIM010000049.1:10186-19456 GCA_964579855.1 uncultured Ignavibacteriaceae bacterium
CGAGGGGTAGGATTTTTACATATTTCATGTCACACCTCCAGAAGGGATGAAGTAATAGTTAATTATGCTGGCATTCCAGATTGCAGACCTTTGGAAACGACGGTAGGTCCCGGCAAACCAAAACCGAGATTGCCAAAATATCGTCTTCCGTTCGATAAAGCGCAAGAGCACGATCGGCCTCTGTGATATACATCGCTTATTCCTAAAAATAGAAAATGATGGAACTGCTTATTGTGCCGATGGAGTACTTGATGTTTCCCACCGTCCCGAATGTCTGTGTGTAACTTGACGAATTGTAGGTTACATCAATGGCAAACCTGTCCGTTATGTAGCCGCTGCCAACGGAAAATGCGCCGCCGGAGACTTGTCCCGTACTGTTCCCTGCATCGTCGTAGTTCGCATACAGCGTGGGTACCGTTCGATATCCTGCACGAAGTGGAATCACGAAATTGCTTGTTACGATAAGGTACTCCGCACCTATCCGAATCTCATTGAGATTTTCCTTGCTTTGACTCATGTTGACCTGGCCAACATTTGTCCCGTTGACACTCAATGATAATTGCTTGTTCCCGTATGCCCTGGTTTCATAGTCGAACGCGAGTGTGAGGTTGTCGCTGGGTTGATATGATGCACCGAAGCCAAGCATCAATGGCATTTGCACCGTTCCCGTTGCGCTCGTTTGAAGAGAATTGGCCGGGTCATTAGAGGTTTGATCGATTGTTAGATCAAACGGGGTTTTGACCGAGACGCCAAGTTTCAGCGGCAATTTGGAGTTTCCTCCAGCAAAATCGAACAGTGCGCCGATCACAAAATTGGTCCCTGAAAAAGTGCCGTTATCCGTCGTTGTTGTTCCTGCCAGCAAATCCTTGTTGGAATCATCATATTTGCCAAGCCAAAAGTTCGCCGCCAAGCCAACAGAGATCATCGGAGTGATTTTCATGCCAATGCCCGGTGTTATGGTATTCGCACCTCCCTCACTCGAGTACTCCATGGAAGAGTTCTTCTGATTGGCGTATGCATCAAGTTGACGTTGGTACGCAACGGCTACGACGATGTTATTCCCCCCCGCTTTCAATGGCATGGCAAAGCTACCGAAGTTCAAATCGAAATGGCTTTGACTCTCAGTGCTGTTGGCTGAAGGAAATGAGGTGTATGAATAGTCTGAGCTTTCCGAAATGTACCTTGTAACTATTGAAGCTTCAGGACGCTCCAATGTTGCAAGACCTGCCGGATTCCAGACGATCGAGGTGGCATCATCTGCCACGCCGATGAACGCTCCGGCGAATCCATCTGCTCGTGCCCCGGCACCTGTGATGTTCCAGTCGAGATTTTGCGCGCTCACCGGGACGAACACAAGGATAACCGCCGCAAGTACGATTGCAACCCTAAACAAATGTGGCATAAGGCACTCTCCTTTTTTTTGAGGTGATTCGTGTGGCAGCTATTTTACTACAACCTTGTCTCCAACTTTTAATCCTTCCTCGGTTTCAACTGCTTTGCCTTCCGCCATTTTATCCTGGGACTGTATCACAACCAACTCACCCAATTTCGTAACCTTTTTGCCCAAGATTTCCCCCGTGATCGGGTGGCGTATGGGTTCGCCCTCCCGATACACAACACATTTCGTCCCCTTTCGAACGCCGTGTGACAATCCCACGTCTATGTAGAGAGTATTCTCATCTACTTTAACGACGTACCCTTCCACCAGCGGAAGATCATTAAAGATCATCGCAGCAATATTGTCGACGACCCTATCTACGATCTGAGTCGATTCTGCTTCCAGTGGTGCATCGCGCGCCGCTATCGTTTCGCCGGTTTCGACATCAATTACCCGAGCACTGAGCTTGCCCTTTCCCCCCACAAATGAGACCGACCCTGCAACCATGGCATCGGCACCGGAGAGTTTGCCAAGATTGACGGCTGTCCGATCATCCACAATTCCTGAAGCCTGCAGTTTCTGTTCTTTCATGATCTTATCAAGAGCGGTCCGCTCAATAACTTTAAAGCGTCGCAAATTGACGAGCCTTGTAATCATTTTTTCGGTGGCTTCATCGACGAACTTTTTGGCGTCGCCCTTTCCTTCAAATGGAATCACGGCCAGGGCCAGCCTCGATCCGACTTGAGTAATGGTATTCGGATCGTACGATAGAGGAATGTCTGAATTTGTATCGGTAGTCGGTTCCGTCTTGGGGGATGTCTGTACCGATTTTTCCCGATTCGTCTGCGGTAGAGGTTTTGATTCTTCAATCTTCGGCTTTGCTTCAGATTTGCTCTCTTCAGGGACGACCGGTTTTGCGATCGCGAGCGTGCCAACTACCGTAGGGGAAATCCTATTCAGATATTCCTCCGTCCTTTCGGTTGTTACGTACGCCTTCGAAAGCTCGAGCTCTCCCTTGGCGTTCGAAGATTCGCCGAGATTGTAGTAAGCGATTCCCATCTCGCGATGCGGCAAATACTCAATGAAGTGAACCCCGTATGTTCGCTTCCTCTTGGTATCTTCAAATTCCAGAGATGCGGCACTTTTGAATTCGCCGATAGCTCTCACCCAATCCTTTTTTTCCATGAATTCGAGGCCGGAAGAATAGTAATTGTAGAACTTGTTCTGCGCACAGGCAAACAAGGGGATAATGATCAGACAAATGAGTATTTGGTGGCGATTGAGCTTCATTGGTATTGTTGCAGGGTGGAATGAAACGATGATACCCAATTAATTTTCTATTGTCAAACTTCCCAAAAAGGTTTTGTTGGAAATGAGCAATGATCGAACAAACCTTCATAAAATGGAGGTATCGGTCCTCCGTTTATGCTTGAAAAGAAAGACCGGTTGCATGATTGAGAATTCCACTGTTACTGCATTGCGAATTTGGCTCGGAGAGTCTGTGGAGAGCAGGTTCTTACCGCTGTATTTCTTTAGGGTGAAATTGTTTCTCGTCAACATTTGTATTTTTTCCGATTTAAGGTTACAATGCCGACGGTAATTCCTGACCATCCAGCCTCTTGGTTCTTCAATAGGAGTTCGATTCCATGGAATCCCCTACCGTCATTCAAAGATTTCAGAAGTCCAAGACCCTTCAGATTTTTGTACTCGCGGCATTCGGTGCAATGTTCACACTCTTCATACAAATGTGGGGCGTTCTCGACACCGTTGAACTGAAGACGCTTGATTGGCGGTTTCTCCAGGCGTCGCATCCGGAGGAAGCAGACACCAGCATCGTTCTCATCGCCATTGATCAGAATAGCCTCGAGACGTTTCAGAATCGAAATGTCATTTGGCCTTGGCCGCGCGATTTCTACGGAGTTGTGTTGGATTATTTACATGCCGCCGGGGCTCGCAGCGTATCGTTTGACATTCTCTTCGATCGACGGGATTTTGATAGAAGAGAAAACGATGGCACGGTGACAGATTCAATCTTCGCAGAATCTATGAAGAACAGCGGAAATGTTCTCCTTGTCACTTGGCTTTCGAAGCGCTTGAAAGAGGACGAACCGGGAGGAGCAATTCTCAACCGCCACCTGATAGATGGTAACTATCCTCTAATTGCAATTCCTCAGTTTGACAGGGCGAACGCCCCTCTCCCTGAGTTTCAAGAGGATGCACGATCCGTTGCCGTGACGAATTTCGAGAGTGATCCTGATGGCATTGCACGACGAGTTCCTCTCATCTATCAGTTCAACAAACGATTCATCCCGTACTTTGGGCTCGCCAATTACATGGTAGACAAGAACATCCCCATCGCACAGTTGGGCGATGTTGTCCAATCAATTCCGGTCTCAAACGACGGGCATTTCCTTATCTATTGGTACGGCAAGGGGGGAACCGAAGGTGTTTTCAAATACTATCCTATTTGGAGCGTCATTACATCGGCTCTGAAATACAAAACAGGTGCGACACCGACTCTTCCTCTTTCATTCTTCAAGAACAAAGAAGTTATTATCGGAGGTACCGCTCCGGGTTTGTTGGATACAAGACCAACACCATTCACATCGCTGGAAGTCTATCCAGGCATGGAGATTCATGCAACCATGCTGAGCAATCTGCTCAACAATCATTTCCTGCGGGACCTCCCGCGATGGTTGACGTATGCAATCATCGCCGTCCTTTCATTTCTTGGAGCATTCATCTTTTTTCGCATACGCAGACTTTCGGCGGCAATTGGCACGTTCTTCGTTGTCCTCACCGCCTTTGTCGGATTGACATTTCTTCTCTTCTACAATGAGAAACTGTGGTTCCCCATGGTGACCCCTTCGATCGCGCTCATTTCGACGTTCGCCTTCTCTGCATTCTTCAGTTACGCAACTGAGGGGCGGCAGAGACGCGAACTTCGAAGAGCATTTAACCGGTATCTAAGTCCCGCTGTTGTATCCCAGATTGTCGAGAGTTCCGGTGCGCTGGAGTTGGGCGGCAATACGGTCGAGGGGACGGTCTATTTCTCGGACATTAAAGACTTTACCAACATTGCCGAATCCATGCAGCCGAAGGAACTGGTAGCATATTTGAACGAATATTTCTCGCTCGCCAGCGATCTGATCCTCAAACGGGATGCAATGTTGGACAAGTACATTGGCGATGCGATTATGGCAATCTTCGGCGCTCCCATCCCGAAGCCAGACCACGCGAAGCTGGCCTGCCTTACTGCCCTTGAGATACAGCGTTCATTGGAGGCGTTCTACAAAAAGAAATCGGCTCAGACTCCCCGCTTCACAACCCGCATAGGGCTCAATTCCGGCAAAATGATCGTTGGCAATATCGGGAGCACAAAACGTCTCGACTACACTGCCATCGGTGATACGGTCAACCTCGCCTCCCGGCTTGAAGGGGTGAACAAGTTCTTCGGAACAAGAATCATTATCAGCGAGAGCGTGTTCAGACTCGCAAAAGATGCTGTCGAAACGCGCGAGCTCGACCTTATCCGGGTGAAAGGAAAGAATGTTCCGATTCGCATCTACGAACTGGTCGGCGAGCACGGCACGTTGAACGAAGACACGAAAGAGTTCCTCGCTTTGTTTGACGAAGCCCTGAAGTACTATCGGAACAAGCAGTTCGACCAGGCAGCACGGCAATTCGATAACCTTCTCAGTGTCAAGCCTGAAGATGGTCCGTGCACGACGTATGTGGAACGGAGCAGATTACTCGCCATGCAGAAGCTTCCAGATCAGTGGGACGGTGTATTCACGTTGACATCAAAATAATTGTCAGGAGAATTTTCCATGAAACGACTCGTTACTTCTCTGGTGCTCATAACCGTTGTGATCTCACTCCTCGGTGCTGAGGAGATCTTTACCAAACGCAAAAACAACGATGTACGAGAGGGCCCGGGCTCGTACTACGACTTGATTATTTCCCTGCCCCAGAACACCAATTTGGTCGTCATCGAAAAGGCATCAAACTGGATCAAAGTTCAGCTTCCGGACAAGAAATCCGGTTGGATCGCGTCAAATTGTCTTGTTGCCCAAGCGCCGGGAAAAAATATGGCCCGATTGGAGAATGTTTGGAGTTCGCCGAGAGCATCCAAGGCAGGTATCGCCGCGGCGATCAAAGGATTCGGCGACAAGTACGGCAAGACGGATCCGGGAAACGTGGACAAAGTCCTCGCTTATTCGGGCAAAGGATTCACCGGGCGCGACCTGGCGGCATTTAACAATGAGATCCGGCAGTACGATTCCAAGAACCGTGGAAGAGTCCAGCTCGAAGACCTTGATCTTGGAGTTCCTGATTACGACGTGGCGCTTCCCGAAAGACAAATCGGTGTTGGAATCGCTGCCCGATTGGTGTCCCGCGGCCTGTTGGAAAACGCTGAGCTGAGAAGATATGTGAATCTGATTTGCGCCACGATTACAGCAAACTCAGAGATCTACGATGAAGATTTCACAGTTTTCGTTCTCGACGACAACAAAGTCAATGCCTTTGCATTGCCGGGTGGCTACATTTTCATAACGAAAGGCATTGTCCAAATGTGTCACGACGAGTCGGAACTGGCTGGAGTCATTGCGCACGAAATCGGTCACGTCATCCGCAGGCACGGTCTTGAGGAAATCAGCAAACGGGCAGCGAATATTGCTGCAGACAAGGCATTCGACGAGCTCGATCAGGAAGTCGGGCAAACGGACGACGAAAAGGATCTTGAAGAGATGATCGAATCGACGTACGACAAAGTGCTCCATCCGCGCCTTATCAAGTATGAACTCGAGGCAGACAAAGTCGGTGCGTTGCTTTCAGCCAATGCCGGTTATGATCCGTTCGGACTCGTCCGCATGTGTGGACGCATGGCAAGTATTCCACAGGACCAGGGAGATATCTTTGATGCCACCTTTATGGCACCCAATGGTTTTGTCGAACGTTCCAACGCAATTGTCAAATTCGCCGATGATCGGTTCAAAAAAAACAGCCCCGGCACTACCATGCCGAATCGCTTTGACCAATATCATATCCAATAGCCGTTCAATCCTGTCCGGTTTACTGTCCACCCACCCTTAAGACCTGACAGGATTGTGAGCCCACGTTATGGCAATTAGAATCTTTGTTACCGGCGGTACGTTCGACAAAGAGTACAATGAAATTGACGGCAGACTCTTCTTCAAGGATACCCACCTTCCTGAAATGCTCCGGCTCGGTCGTTGCCGGGTCAACGTGGATATTCGAACGTTGATGCTGATCGATAGCCTTGAAATGACAGACGATGATCGCCAAAGCATCCTTGAACAATGCAAAAAGACAAAAGAGGACAAGATTATCATAACTCACGGTACTGACACGATGGAAGGTACAGCGAAGGTTCTGGGGTCGGTGATCAAAGACAAGACCGTGGTTCTTACCGGAGCGATGATTCCGTACAAGTTCGGCAGTTCAGACGGATTGTTCAATCTTGGCAGTGCGCTGGCATTTGTGCAGACTCTGGCACCGGGCGTTTATGTTGCAATGAATGGTCGATATTTTACCTGGGATAATGTGAAGAAGAATAAGAAGACGGGTGAGTTTGAAGAAATCAACTAGTGTCCAGCAATGCAAGAGTTTTAACAAATAAGCCCGCGAGAAGCGGGCTTTTTTCTTTAACAAGCGCCACGTTGGAGTTCATCCGAACTTTCTCTTCTTACGAATTTTATTTATACTGTCGATGACTGTTTCAACAGCAGAATGGAAAATGAAGAAATATAAAAATAGCGCAACAACGAAAAAGATTTCGATCGGACTTGTTCAAATGGCCTGTTCCAAAGATCCGGACGAAAATCTTGAAAAAGCCAACCATTTTATTGCCGAGGCGGCAAAACGTGGTGCAAAGATCATTTGCCTGCCGGAATTGTTCCGTTCGCAGTATTTTTGTCAGCGAGAAGATGCTTCATTGTTCGACCTCGCAGAATCCATACCCGGTCCAACGTCAAAGTCCATCGGCAAGATTGCGAAGAAGATGAAGGTCGTGATTGTCACCCCCATATTTGAAAGACGCGGGGCGGGTGTGTACCACAACAGCGCAGCGATCATCGACGCAAACGGTTCGATGGTCGGTCTTTATAGGAAGATGCACATTCCCGATGATCCGGGTTACTTCGAAAAATACTATTTTACTCCAGGCGATCTCGGTTTCCAGGCGTTCGACACGCGTTACGGGCGTATTGCTCCGCTCATTTGCTGGGATCAGTGGTACCCGGAAAGCGCTCGGCTCGCTTCTCTGCTCGGAGCATCGGTGCTCTTTTACCCGACTGCTATCGGCTGGCATCCGGATGAGAAAGAAAGGAATGGAGGCGCACAGCGTGACGCATGGAAGACGATTCAACGCGGACACGCCATTGCGAATGGGGTTTATGTTGCCGCGGTCAATCGTATAGGTCTCGAAAAGCCAACGCCGCAATCGAAAGGTATTCAATTCTGGGGCTCGTCGTTCATCGCAGATCCGCAGGGTGTAATCCTTGCCGAAGCATCCACCGACAAGGAAGAAGTCCTGACCGCAGAAGTTGACCTTGCGCATCTCGAAGACATCCGAAGGAATTGGCCTTTTCTGCGCGACCGAAGGATTGACGCATATTCCGGAATAACCAGCCGATATCTCACCAAAGAAACCTGGAAATCGTAAAGTATGGCTCTGACTCAACCTCTGCAACTGCACATGCCGGCAGAATGGGAACGCCACGATGCTACGTGGATTAGCTGGCCCGCAAACCTCACCGATTGGCCGGGAAAAATTACTCCGGTCTCCTGGGCCTTTGGGGAAATGGCCAGGAAGATATCGCGGGGGGAAATGCTCCATATTATCGTCAACTCGGCAAGCCACGAAGCAAAGGCGAATCGGATTCTCCACCGAGCGGGAGTAGATTTCAGTCACATCCGGTTCTTCCGGTTTCCTTCCAATCGTGGATGGACCCGGGACTCCGGACCGATGTTCGTCCAACGACCGTCAAAAAAAGATGTTGCGATCATCCGTTTCCGCTTTACGGCGTGGGCGAGATATCCTGATTGGAAAAAAGACGATGCGACACCCCCCAGAGCAGCGAAAGCGCTGAAATTGCCTTTGATTCCCATTCAATTTAATGACCGAGACGTGGTACTCGAAGGAGGCAGTATCGATGTTAATGGCAAAGGAACTCTCCTAACAACCGAGGAATGCCTGCTCCATGAATCAGTTCAGGTTCGAAACCCCGGCTTTACAAAGAATGATTACAACGAGATGTTTAAGAAATACCTTGGTGCTTCAAACGTTCTCTGGTTGGGGAATGGAATCGCCGGCGACGACACGCACGGTCACGTCGATGACCTCTGCAGATTTGTCAATCCCCACACTGTTGTTTTGATCCAGGAAAAGAATAGTCACGATGAAAATTATACAGCTCTGAAAGAGAACTTCGAACGGTTGCAGGGAATGCGGTTGGAGAATGGCTTAAAGATTGATGTGGTGACTCTTCCGATGCCGTCTCCACTGTATTTCAACGGGATGAGGCTGCCTGCCAGTTATGCAAACTTCTATATCAACAACAGCTATGTCATTGTGCCGACGTTCAATGATCCGAATGATCGCGTGGCACTCGGCATTCTCTCCGAGCTGTTTACCGATAGGACCGTTGTTGGAATTCACGCTGTCGACATCGTCCTGGGATTCGGTACTCTCCACTGCCTCACACAGCAACAGCCTGCTTCTCCACTCTGAAAGAGCAAGATCCTTCTCTCATGAAAAACGCCCATCAGGATGACGGGCGTTTTTCGTTCTGTGGACGCTGTAGGGATCGAACCTACGACCTCTGCCTTGTAAGGGCAGCGCTCTGAACCAGCTGAGCTAAGCGTCC
>CAZOIM010000050.1:0-6159 GCA_964579855.1 uncultured Ignavibacteriaceae bacterium
TGAAGTAGCGGTTTTCCTTCTCGAAACAGCCTTTCCGTGCGTGCAACCTCGTAGGATATGAGCTTTCGAACGCGAGTCGAGGGAAGTCGATTCAATATTTCATCTTCCGGGACTCCAAACTGATCGAGGTCTTCCTTCGGAAGGTATAGTCGACCTTTTTCCAGATCAAGGGAAATATCCTGCCAAAAGTTCGTTAGCTGGAGGGCGGTGCAGATATTGTCCGAGTGCATCATCATCAGCTCACTGCGATAATTGAAGAGCAACAGGACGAGCCGTCCGACAGGATTCGCGGAACAGGAACAATATTCAAGAACTTGTTCGAACGTAACGTAGCGATTTGTGGTGACGTCGGAACGAAATGCAGTCAGGAGGTTTTCGAAAAGATCTATCGGGATTTGAAACCGCTCTATCGTCTCATAAAGGGCAATGAACACGGGGTGCGAGGCCTCTCCTGTATAGCATTCGCGGAGCTGTTGCTCCCAACGTCCAATGCTCTCGATGCGTTCTGCTGTTGTGATTCCCGGTTCGTCGGCATAATCATCTGCGGTTCGAGCGAATGCATAGATCGCGGTAAGATATTTGCGCTTTTCAGCTGGAATGAACCGCGAAGCTACTGGGAAATTCTCGTAATGATTGTATGCGATCTTTTCACAGTATTCAAAACTGTCCCTCGTCGTCCAGGGTCGGTTTTCGATTGTCGCTTTCGGTGTCCGCACGACACACTCTTTCTGAGAAGAGCAGTTGTGAATATACAACGGACTGCCATTTTCTCTTCTTCAATATGCCTAATCAGCGAGGGAAAATCAAGGATCGGACTTTTCTTCGATTCGCAGGGATATTTGCAGCATCAAGGCGATGCGGTCGACGATTGGTACCAGAGTGATTGAATCAAATCGCTTGCGAACGACGTATGGAAATACAATGGAACATCGGATATTCAATGGCCCACAAATCAAGTTACATCACAATTCTGGAATCGATGCTTGTCGGGCAAGGTGTATGAGAACATACCAACAATGTCCATTCCGAAGACGTCTGAGAAGGTTGATTCTCGCGCACTGTTTTTCTATATTTTTTCAGTGTTGTTCTTGCATTTTAGCCTCGCAGTGAATTCCTGATGATGCGCTGTCTTCGTCCTGCTTTACTAATCCAATTCTTGACTCTCTTTGTAGCGTTGGGCCAGCCCGCGTCCGTTGTACTGAAGGTGAAGGAGAGTTCTGGATTTCTCGGACTTGGAGGAGCGAGGTTTATCGAAATACGATTGTCGAACGAAACCCGAACCCAGCCGATCAATAGCGTCAACGTCAACGAGGGAAAGTTCTACTACTTTGAATGTCTGCCCATTGGAGGGTGGAAACTGGATGCCGACTTCGTTACAGAAATCCTTTCCAAATTGACGGTTGTTCAAAACGGTTTCAGAGAAACTCCAGGATATACCGGTGATCTCCAAACCGAAAGTGACACCACGTCTATTCAAATCGGCTTCTCAAAGTCATTGAAGATCCAAGAACCTTTTCTTTTCAGAATCCAACTGGGAGACGTTCAAAATCAGGTTCAATGCACGGTAGCGAAGGAATACTGGCCTGGTTACGAAACCATAACATCTCTCTCACTCAATGCGGAAAAGAATCTTGCCGCAAATCGGTTCCCGGAGGCAATTTCATACTATCGCGCAATCGTCGCGAACAGCGCATTTCAGATGTTCCCGCAGCAGACCGAAGCCAAGCTCAGGCTCATAAAGACATTCCAGACCTTTCTCGACGCAAATACTTCAGCCTTCCAGTCAACAAAAGATTCGGCTCAACTCGACCCGGGCGAACGGATCAGCAAACTCGGCCGGTTCCGGTCGCAATTCATGTTTGTGATTGATTCGCTTTCCCCGTTGCGATTCGACCTTGCTCCGTATGATTCCAGCGTCGTGCTCTTACTTGATGAAGCCAGAACCGCTGTTCTTCGAATCGGATCCGTCACGGATTCTCTGCAAAATGCTTTTGATGAAAAGGCCGTCCAATGGATTCTTGACGGGTCGGCAACCGGCAGGAACGGAATGCAGTACCAGTCCATGATCGAGGCGTTGGTCTATACTTTTTCTTCACTGGATTTTGCAGATACGAACATCACAAGGCTCGCTGTTGCTCTTCCCCGCAACCAACTGGGAAGACTGGAAAAGAACAACCTTTCGGATTCCTATAAGACCTTTGTTCGAATCTGCAGCGATCGTTTTCTGATGCGCCTGACTCTGTTTCCTGTTGAGTTCTTGCCCAATCTTCGGAGGGACACTTCGGCTTTTCCACAACCTTTCTATCTAATGTTGAAAGCCATCAGCGATTATTATGGCGGGAATTTGGCAGCCTGCAAGGATGACATCGTCGGTGTCTTCCGCACCTGTTACGACACTGATCTCTTGAAACGATTCGACGGGTTGCGGGTGATTGTGAATTGGAAACTGAATCACGTTCCGCCCAACGTGTTCAGACTCATGAGAGAAGGAAAGATTCTGCGGGCCGAGCATCGTATTCTTGAGGCTGCGGACAAATATCGTCAGGCCGTAATTATTGCACCTGACTTTGCCTACGCCACATTTACTCTGGGAACATTGTATATGCAGTCTGGTGATTCAGCGCTTGCGATGAGCCTTTGTCAAAAGGCTTTTCAACTCGACACGCTCTATCTTTCTGCATTTTTCGAGTGCTTCGATCGTTACAAACTGCGTGGGGATTACAAATCTATGGTAGAGGTGATGTCCTTTGCAATTACACACGGAAACGACTATTGGATAACCAACTATGACCTCGGCCAGGCCTTTCTTGCATTCGCAGATCCTCTCCATGCTCTTGGTCCGCTTCGACGAGCGCTGGATCTGAATCCACAAAGCTACGAAACGTCGATGCTCTTGGGCCAGGCGTATCAGTCGACAAGAGATTTCGTGAAAGCACGCGAATTCTTCAACAAGGCGATTGAAATCGATGCGCTTCGCAAAGAAGCAGTTGATGCTTTGAGCAAATTGATCGAGCAGCAACGCTCCAAGCGGTGAGTCTCAACAATCCCGAGACCAAGAATCCTCCGGTCATCTCTTGTGCCAAGCACTGAATCCACTTACTTTGCTTTTCGATCAATCCTGTGCTATATTATTTCGCTCAAAATTCCGGTTTTTCACGGGTATTGGGCGTGTTCACTTTCATGTTGGTGAGGGATAGCTCCTGGTGCAGTATTTCCTGGCGAAGCCATTCTGCCCGGTGTAGCGAGAATCGACAGATGCGTCCCTTGAACTGAAGGCAGATGGGCACGTGGCGAAACTGGCAGACGCGCTAGCCTTAGGAGCTAGTGGAGAAATCCATGTGGGTTCGACTCCCGCCGTGCCCACGAAGTTTACGTCGCTGAACATTCCGGGGATTTTGAATTCCCATCTCCCTGCCGCCATCGCAGCAGCGAGAAGACCCTTTCGATTCTATCAACATCGACTCCTGCTTCCGGCAAGGGTTCATTATGGCGACTATTGAAATACACTTAGAGAGAGGCAATTGTGGAAGTTCACGTTAAAGAGTTGACTGAAGTTTCGCGAGAAATTGAAATTACCGCGACAGCGAGTGAGCTGACGCCCCACTTCGAGAAAGCGTACAAAGAATACCGACCGAAAATCGAGATTCGAGGCTTTCGAAAAGGGAAGGCGCCTCTTGATATGGTCAAGAAGTTGTATGGCGAGGTAATCGAGAATGATTCACTCGAGAACGTCGCTAGTGAACTCTATCGTCAGGTCGTAAAGGAAAAAGATTTGAAACCCATTGGTGAGCCGCGACTTGTCGATTTGAATTTCAAACGGGGTGAGAGTCTCCAATGCAAGATTCAATACGATATTCGACCGAAGATCGAATTGAAACAATACAAGAATATCGGCGTGGAGAAAGTTGTACACACGGTGACAGAAAAAGAAGTTGAAGAGGAGATCCTGAGGCTGCGCCGTGTCAACAGCACCATGGAAGAAGTGAAGGATGCAAAAGACCCCGAGCACGTTGTAACAGTGACAATGCAGGAACTCGATGAATCAGGTGCGCCGTTAATCGGAAAGAAAAGCGAGAATGTGCGATTCTATCTTGCCGATGAACAGTTGGAACAGCCCTTCAAGGATGCACTGAAGTCCGCTGAAGTAGGAGGCGAATATCGTGTGGATTTTGAGCACCAGCACGGCGATCATGCGCACAAAGTGAATTCCCTCCTCAAGGTTTCGAAAGTCGAAAAGGTCGTCCTTCCTGAACTCGACGATGACTTTGTTTCCAGGATTACGAAGGAGAAAGTGAGAACCGTCCAGGAGTTCCGAAAGGGCATCGAAGTAGACCTCGTGGCATATTGGAAAGAACGTGAACGACGACAGGTTCTGAATTCCGTGACCGAGAGCATATTGAAAAGCCATGAGTTCCTTGTTCCCGAATCACTGGTCAACAGTGTTCTGGAAGGATTGCTCGAGGAGATGAAGAACGACTATCCCGACAAAAAGCTTCCTCCCAACTTTGACGTGAAGAAATTTTACGAACAGAATCGGTCGTACGCGGAAGCGCAATCGAAATGGGCCTTGTTGCGCGAGGAGATTATCAAGAAAGAGAAATTTGAGGCGGACGAAAGCGATCTTGTCAAGCTTGCGGAATTGGAAGCCGGGAAAATCGGCATCGACAAAGACCGCCTTGTTTCGTATTATAAAACATCCGACCAGGTAAAAGACCGGATCATCGGAACGAAATTGCTCGATTTCCTGTTGGAGAGTGCCAAGGTGAAAGAAATCGCCGAACAACAGCCAGCATAACAACCGTGCAAAGGAATTCTATGAACAAACAAGAATCATTCCAGTCAAACCTCGTTCCGATGGTCGTCGAACAGACCGGTCGGGGAGAGCGTGCTTTTGATATTTTCTCACGTCTGCTAAAGGAACGGATCATCTTCCTCGGAACACCCATCGATGACTCAGTAGCAGGGTTGATTATAGCCCAACTCCTGTTTTTGGAATCGGAAGATCCGGACAAAGACATCAACCTGTACGTCAACAGTCCCGGCGGAAGTGTCTCAGCCGGTCTTGCCATTTATGATACCATGCAGTATATTCGACCAGATGTTGCAACAATTTGCATCGGCATGGCCGCAAGCATGGGTTCCGTGCTTCTCGCTGGCGGTGCAAAGAACAAACGGACGGCGCTACCGAATTCGAGGATCATGATCCACCAGCCGTGGGGCGGAGTCCAGGGAACAGCGACCGATATCAGCATACAGGCCGAGGAAATTTTGAAAACCAAGAAACGGCTCAATGAAATCCTGGCCTTCCACACCGGCAAGTCGTTTGAGCAAGTTTCGAGGGACACCGATCGCGACAAGTATCTCTCTGCGGATGAAGCAAAAGATTACGGACTCATTGACAACATCCTGGTCAAACGTACAGCGGAACCGAAAAAAGAGAAGTGAACACTGAGAAATTCTCAGTACAGGTCACAACAGCATGACACAGAAAACCAAACAAGGTGATAAAATCAGTTGCTCATTCTGCGGCAGATCGCCTGAAGAAGTGAACAGCATCATCGCAGGGCCAGACGTCTATATCTGCGATCTGTGTGTCTCAAGTTCCGTCGACATCATCCGCAACAATATTGCGGCGATCAATGCACGGAAAGGGACGTTCAAGAGGACACTGACGCCGGTCGATATCAAGAAGTCATTGGATGAATACGTCATTGGTCAGGAATATGCGAAGAAGACACTTTCGGTTGCGGTCTATAACCACTACAAGCGCATCGATTCCAACGACCAGCTTCATAATCTCGATGAAGTTGAAATTGAGAAGAGCAATATTCTTCTTATAGGTCCGACCGGGACGGGGAAAACGCTGCTTGCGCAGACGCTCGCACGAATTCTCGATGTTCCCTTCGCAATTGCTGATGCCACCACACTCACCGAAGCCGGGTATGTGGGAGACGATGTTGAAACCATTCTCGTCTACCTTCTGCAGAATGCCGATTATAATGTGGAAAAGGCCGAGCGCGGCATCGTATACATTGATGAAATTGATAAGATTTCACGGAAGAGCGACAGCGCGTCCATTACGCGGGATGTTTCCGGCGAAGGAGTGCAACAAGCCCTTCTAAAAATCCTTGAAGGTACGATTGCGGGTGTTCCTCCAAA
>CAZOIM010000050.1:6259-12890 GCA_964579855.1 uncultured Ignavibacteriaceae bacterium
GGCAGACTTCCCGTCACGGCTACGCTCGATCCGCTTGATGAGGCCGCACTCGCGAATATTCTGACGGAGCCGAAGAACGCCCTCGTCAAACAGTATCAGAAACTCTTTGCGATTGAGGGAGTCGAACTGGAATTTGAAGAACAGGCGTTGAAGTCGGTTGTCGAAAGAGCGATGGAACGAGGAACAGGCGCTCGCGCACTCCGGTCGATCATCGAAACGATCATGCTGGATGTAATGTATAATTTGCCGTCGCGTCGCAATGTTTCAAAGTGTATCATCACGAAAGACTCGATCTTCAAAGCGAAGGAGCCAATTTACCTTTACGAAGAACGGAAATCTGCTTGACGCAATGATGTCCTGAGCGCCTTGTCAGATCCTGCTCTGGACAATTAAAAGGTTAATAGAAAACAACAAAGCCACACGATGAGTGTGGCCTTTGCATTTCAAGTCAGGAAATTCGCTGAACAACTCTCTGAACCTAATACGGAATTGCTCGGGCACTTCCCTGCTTGGTGATCTTTAAGTCTTGAAGCTCCGGCGCTTTTACTTTCAGCTCCAACAAGAAGCCTTGAGCGATTCCTGTCGGTCTCCACGTAAAACTCATCGTCCAACAGTGTAGATCCCGCGTGACGCTCACTGACGGTGCCGAGAATTCATCCAGACCAAAATCGTAGTATGCCCCGGTCGATATCTGCCATTTGTCGGTGAGATTGAACGACAATTGACTGCTCATCGTGGACGTGCGGGTCTTCTGCCGCGGATCGTTCTGAAATTGAGAAAACGAATAGCTCAGGCTGATGTTCCAGGGAATACTAAAGTCCGCCTCTTCTTGGTCATAAATCCCCTGGTTTAATCTCCTTGGCGTGTTGGTCGAAGTTGGCAGATTCCCTGTGGAAAGCTTGTCCTGTTCTTCCTGCACAGAAGCGGGAGTCGATTGATCCTGCTTGCGCTGTTTCTTCTGCCCGCTAAGCGAAGTCGTTAGACCCAACGAGACAGAAGTGAGGTCGGCAATTTTCCCCCGATCAGAAAGCAGAAATCTGTTAACGCGCGTGTGGGCATTTTCATCGAAGACATACAAATTGTGCGTCGTCCTGGCACTGACACTCAGGAATTTTCCCAGTTCGGTTCGATAGGATAAAGTGATAGGCGAAAAGCGCAGGCTATCGGCCGCAAAATTGTAGGAAAGAGATGCATCCAAATTAAGGAGTTGCAGCTTCTCTTCTTTGTTCGTGGTATCCGAAGTGGCGTACTTCATCTCAAAGACGTTGCCGACGTTCATCGAAAGGCTTTGCGATTTGCCGGAAGGCGCTCCGCCATAGACCTCATTTGCGAAAAGACTGTACTTGTTGACTCGATGAGTAGTGTCGTTGATGTTTGTGTACGTCCCATAGTAACCGTATCCGGGCGTCGAAAAATCGGGCTGAAATGAATACGCGAGTGTCGGTGTGACGGTGTGACGAAACCCTGTAATGCCAAAAATGCCCGGCTGGAAGAGGCCGAAAAATTTTGTTGACGCAGCCAGACCAAGATTGTATGTTCTCACCGCCCGGAATCCGGAGACTTCGTGAGCGTTACCTAGACTGTCATACTCGGTGTGTTTTGGATACCACTTTTCATTGTAGTTTATCGAAGGTGTCAGTGTAAAATACCCCAACTTCGGGGCCATGTTGACGACGATCGAATGATTGATACCATAATGATACTTGTCATTTGTGACGGTACTGTCGGGAACCGTGGAGTTTGGAGTCAGAATCTCGCGGACGTGAGTGTTGGCCCCCTGGCCGCTGTAGCTGAGGCTTATCAAATCGTACCAAGGCAATTCGGCTGACGTCTCCGTCGAAAGACCACGGCTCTTTGTTTTTGGCTTGAAGGGAAAAATCTGACCTTGTGTGAATGAAATCGACGGAAGTTGCTCACTGATCGCACCGGATGTCAGGTTTTGGTCCCGGTAAGCGTAGATACTGAGTCTGCTGTTGGATTCCTCCCAACTTTTCGTTAGGGTTGCTGTTGAAACGATATTTTGCCTTAGCACATCATTGAGGTTGTTGCTGAATTGCTTGTAAAAGCTTCCCGTTGTGAAAGTGAAATTTGCATCCAGCTGGGTTGACGGGTTGATATCCTGATGGTGGCGCCAAACGACATTGTAGTCTTTTTGGCTCTGGTACGTTGGATCGCCTGGATCCCCTGTTATCAAGTTTGTAAAGTTCGTTGTCAGCGATCCGTTGAAATCGTATCGCAGGTTGTATCGAACGTTTGACCTGTTCAACCAACCGCCGCGTGTGAACCAATCAAAGGCGGTCGCCACATCCCAATACTCGCTCGCCGCCCAGTAGTAGCCGAAGTGACTCAGATACTTGCCACGGCGGTTATCCTCGCCATACGCAGGAGCGATAAGGCCGGAACTCCTTCCGCCGTGACTCGGAAAGACTCCAAAAGGAAGAACAAACAGCGGAACGTCTGCCACATAGAAGTAGACAGGTTCAGCAATGACCTTGTCGTGGACGATAACCTTCATCTTGGGGCTGAAGAAATAATAGTGCGGATCTTCTTCATCGCACGTCGTGAAGCGTCCGTCGGCGACATAGAGAACCTCCGGCCCATCTTTCTTGATATCAATCCCGTGGTAATAGCCGTTGTCCATTTTTGTTTGGGCAACGTTGATCTTTCCCTTTTTCGTCTGAAAGTTGTAGCTGATGTGGCTGCCGTTGTACGTCTCGCTGCCGTCTTTCATGACTGGCGAGCCGATCGTCTTCTTGCCCTTCTTGTCTGACGTGTCTGGAATTCCGTGTGCACGAAGCGTCATGGTGTTCCAGTTCACGCTAGTCTGCTCTGCTTTGAGGCTGAGGGTTTGATATTGAAGATCCGTCTTGCCGTAGAGATCCATGAACCTCGTGCGCATGGAATACACAATGGAATCTCTTGCGCTGTAATTGACAACTGTGTCCACCCCTGATCCAGTCCGGACTTTGGTCGTGTCTCCAAATTGTGCCGAGGGCGAATTTCTGGAGCTGTCCTGAACCTGGGAAACAACTGAGGTGGGCGTGAGAACCAGTATACTCGCGAGGAACAAGACGAGGGCGCTGAATTTTATTCTGTCTGGCACGGTGAATCTAAAATACCAATCCGGCCGCACCGAGGATGCCGGCGTTGTTACCGAGTTGTGACTGGATTACCCGGATGTCGTCTCGCAGCGGCTTCAGGACGTGGGCCCGAACGGAGTCGCGCACGGCATTGAGGACAAGATCACCTGCCGCGGACACGCCGCCACCAATAACACTCACTCTCAAATCCATCGTATTCATAACGCCCCCGATCGCGACTCCAAGGTAAGTACCTGCTTCACTCAGGATGGAACGAGCAAGTTCGTCGCCGGCCTCGGCAGCCTGCGATATGTATAACGGCTCGATCTTGGAATAATCACCTTGAACGAGCTTGAGGATAAGTGATGAAGGCTGCGCCTTGACCTTCTCGACTGTGCGGTTGGATAAATACTTTTGTCCAATATAAGCCTCAACACATCCTTGCGACCCACAGCCGCACATCGGACCGTTGTGGTCGATACAGATATGTCCAACCTCGCCGGCGCCGCCACTGGGTCCGCGGTAGAGCTTGCGATTCAAGATTATCCCCCCTCCGATACCGGTTCCCCAAATAATGAAAAGAAAATCGGGATACTCATTTCCGACACCGAACTTCGATTCTGCTATCGCTGCGCAGTTGGCGTCGTTCTCAACGTTGATAGTGATTCCCTCAAACTCCGCTTGAAGCAATTTTGCCAGAGGAACCGAATCCCAGTGCAAGAGGTTGGGCGGGGCTTTCACGCAGCCATCGTTGTCCACAACACCCGGCGCGCCAATACCGATACCGATCACTTCGCCGCCGTTCCGGTGTGCAATCGCGTCTTTCACGGAGAGGGCAATCTGTTTGATCACATTCTCTGGTCCCTGGTCTCCTTTGGATTCAAATTTGTTCTGGTATTTGATCTCGCCTGTTTTTGAAACAAGCCCGGTTTTCACTGTTGTACCGCCGAGGTCAACGCCGATCGCGTACATGGTGTTCATGGTATTCATTGTTGAACCAAGATAAAAAAAAATGCGGAGAAGTGCAGTAAGGCAGCTTCAGGAATTGCGTTTCCTGATATTCAGGTCGTACTTACGAAATCGGACGATAACACCGGGCGGAACAAGCGCGTGCACTTGTGATGATAAATGCGGCGATCCATTCATCGAGCAATGAGGATCAATATGCTAATCGTGCGGAAATACCCCCTTCCCGATATCGCAATCGTCGCATCGGCACTCCACGCAATAGAACTTATAGAGTTGGATGAGCCCTTGCTGCATCCATGTACTGTCCAGGTGCAATCTGTTCCGGATCAATTGACGATCCATCAATCTGGTCACCGTGTTCTCAACAGCAGGGGGAAATGCCTGATACAAACGCAGTGTATGTTCACGCACCTCAGTATTCTTGAAGATACGGGCGTATAAGAGTGCAATGGGAATCACTGCATTGATGATGAGATCATTAATGCGCGATTGACCCAGAGCAACCATTGTTCTGCCCGTTGGCTGGTCAAAGTCATAATGGTTCTGCCAGAAATGGTCCGATTCGACTGCAATAAGTCGGGACAATTTTTGCCGGGAGGTGGTGGGATCATCCTGAGATTTGAGGACTTGAATAATCCCGCGAAAGAGTTCTTCGTTCAGGAGTTTGCCGATGAGCATATTGGCCGCACTGATTCTGAGTGTAGGAAAGTTGTTTGGCCGGGTTGGGAAGAACTGCCAATCGGATGCACGAAGTTTCTCAACACGAACGGAAGTTCGCACGGTATTCCACGCTCGAATCAACCCCCGCACATATTCTTTGGACTCTGGCTCTCTCATCGATTTGATTTTCGGAAGCAAACCGGCAACTGCAAAGAGGAATGCAGCGCGCTTCGATTTATCTTGGACGAGTTGTTGGTCGCGCAAGTTCCTGAGTGTTGCACTGCGTGCTAAGCGAAGAAACGGATCCCGGTTTTTCGAATATCCGAGTCCTTCCATCAGGCCCTCATACAATACTTGCTCCCATAGTTCCTTTTTTGCATAGTCGTTTTGCGTGAGTTCTTTGAATGGAGGCGGAATTTCATCCGGAAACCCTTCCATTGTAGGCTCGCCGTACGTCCTCGGGTGTTCCCTCACTGCCATTATCTTTTCATAAGCGAGTTCCTTGAGTCGCTCTTCAAATCTCCGCAATTTCAGTTCGATCCGTTCGGTCGCAAGTTTCTTCAGCCAATCTGCGAGAACGACATCGCGAATGGCGATATTCTTTTCCCAACATCGTATGCGTTCGGAGTTTCTCGCGCGTTCATCGAGAATTGCTTTTTCCCAGATGGATTGGATAGGTTCTGTGAGAAAGTCCGAAAGTACCAGGACCGGGATTGTTCTGCCGCTTAATGATGTTGTATCAAGTCCTCGTGTCCCTCGTTGGAGCACGACGTGAAGGATGACCCGATTGTACTTCGGGTCGGTTTGATGCTGATGAGAGAACCAATCGGCGACTGTGCGATGGATTTCCACGTCTCCCACGAACGTCGTGAATCCGATCTTGATTTTAGCATCTGCAAAATCAGGCCCGCCGTCGAGGTTCAACCTCCCAACGTCAATCACTTTCAAAAGACGGCCGTCACTAGTCCGGAGTCTTGATTGATCCAGATATTGCCGACTCCAGATATGGCTAAGAAATCGTTCGTGGATGTTCTCTGTGTGGTCGGGCATCGAAGACGAAGTGAAGGAAGTGCAAGATAGCCGGTTTTGCTGCAGACTGCCTGCAATATGTGCATTGCGCCAACAGGATGCAAGCATGGCACCCAGGCGCAACATTTTCCCTGATTTGAAGTATACAGTGAAGGTATTTTCCACCCGAACTGCGCGGTCATTTTTCCCAAGTCTGAGGAATGTATGAAGTCTTCCAGGTACTCTGGTTTAGCTCTCATCTGTACTGTTTTGGGCTTCGGACAACTTGTTGCTGTTGACCTGCCGGATACAGCGAGACCGAAAATCAAGGCAACGAGAATTGAAGGTGATATCAAATTGACAGGAAAACTCACCGACCCACGCTGGGATCTTGCAAGTCCGATTGAGCTGCTGTATGAGGTCACACCTGGTGAAAACACTCCTGCACCCCAGCGGACATTTGTG
The DNA here is from genome assembly GCA_964579855.1 of uncultured Ignavibacteriaceae bacterium. Classification (GTDB taxonomy): domain Bacteria; phylum Bacteroidota; class Ignavibacteria; order UBA10030; family UBA10030; genus JADGQA01. The sequence goes on from CAZOIM010000050.1 coordinate 12,442, forward strand.
CGAATGTTGTACAATCATGACTATGTCTACATCGGTTTTGATTGTAAGGACAGCGGTGCGGCTTCCATCAGGGCTCACATCACCGACAGGGACAAAATGTTCGACGATGACTTTGTCGATGCCATTATCGACACGTATGGCGACTATCAGCGGGCATACGAAATCGTCGTGAATCCCTATGGCATTCAAGGGGATCTGCTCATGACTTCCGGGAATGAGGATGCGAGTTTTGACATGGTGTGGGATGCCGCGGCATCGATCAACAACGATGGCTGGACGGTCGAAGTTGCGATTCCCTTCAAGAGTCTCCGGTTTCCATCCATTCCTGTGCAACATTGGGGGGTGGAATTCATCCGAACGATTCCACGCGCAAGCCGAACGCAGATTGCCTGGACACGGATAGATCGAAATAATCCGTGCCTTCTTTGCCAGGGGGGATTCATTGAGGG
>CAZOIM010000050.1:12990-19413 GCA_964579855.1 uncultured Ignavibacteriaceae bacterium
ACCCACGTTCCAGGCGCAAGATGGATTCGTCCCGAATAACGACCTTCGGACTGGAACATTACAGCAAAACTATCAATGGTATCCGAACAACGAATGGATCGATTCCTGGGGGGTTGGATTGAATTCGGGGCTTCACTTTAATTATGACGGAATTCGCAAAGAGAAATGGACCGTACCGTATCTTTGGGCAAATCTTAAAAGTCAGACAAACATCAACGTGACCTATCTTGCCCTTAATGATGAGCTCTATAAGGGTTTCCAGTTTACGAACATCCATAGAGGCGAACTTGCAATCTACTCGAGGCCAGCGAGTTACCTCAACCTTCAATTCGATGGATGGTTTGGGCGGTTCATCAAACGCAGCGATGCCGCGGATGCGGGTGAGGGTCACACCATCGACTTCACAGCGCTGATAAAACCCACGTCGCAACTTGAAATCGATTTGTCCTATTCTCGCGCCAGACTTTCGAGTATTGCCACAGGAGAGCTGTTTTACGACGGGTATATTGCCAGGGCGGTCGGAATCTACCAGTTCACTCCGGAAGTATTCCTTCGTGTGATAAGTCAATATGACGAATTCAACAAGGCGGTCAGTGTTTTTCCGCTCATCAGCTACAAACTCAATCCGTACACAATCTTCTACGTAGGGTCGACATACGACTTGTCAGATTTTGGCAACCCGTATGGGTTTAGGGAGACTTCCCGCCAATATTTCCTCAAGCTCCAGTATCTCTTCCGCAGTTGATCAGGGTGAGGTGATGCTCAGTGAGGTTTGTGCGTAGTTCACAAAGCGGGGATCACCTGAATTATTCGCCTCGGTCGGCAAGCTTGTTCACTTCGACAATACCGCCGTTTGAAATCCTAAAAACCTGCCAATAATTCCCGGTTGCGCCGCGAGGAATCTCGAATAGACGGAGTAACCGACCGTCTCCGAACACTTTAACCGTCGCCTTCGATCTGCAGAGATTTTGCGTCGAAGCATTATTCCCGTCCGAATAGTCATGAACAAAGTAGCTGTATGAATTGCCGGCGGAGACTTCTTTCAGCGTGATGGTCTCGGGACCGTAACCGTTTGTGGCGTCGTGGTCTAGTTGACCGCTGCCATCTTCAGCAGTACGCATATTGCGGAATGAGAGATGAAATGCACCTTGCTTGATGAGATGAGCGTCAAGGTCGGGAGGGGACGATTCCCAATCCAGGACTACCCGCAAAAATTTTACATCAAGCAGGGGAGAAACGGAAAAACGGTTGAAAAATATCGTTCCAGCCATAACTTCAATATCAAAATTTACCGGAACATATTTTTCGGCCTGAAAGGAGACAGGGTACAGCCCATCCGTTTCGGGTGCGGGGAAGAGCACTTTTCCTTCCTCGTCTGTTGTATAGTCGATCCTATCGATCGTCACTTTTGCGCCCTGAATTTCACTGCCGTTCAAAGCATTGAAAAAGCGCAGGGTGAGATTCTGCCTGTCCAACTCTTCAAACACATCGTCCTTCTGTTGTTCAATGAATTTTCTTTCCTTCGCTTGCTTCTTCTGCTGTTGTTCAGTTTCCTGGGCACAAAGCAGGGTAATTCCGATGAGCGAACAACAAAGTAGTGCGCTTAGTCGATGACGAAGCATGGTGTTTTCCTTTGAAGTGGAATCGAATGCATCATTCACAAATTACAAAATAGTTTGGCTCGAAGGGAGTCCCGGATGAATACGAGACAATATATTCCTCAATCGATCAGGGAATACTTTGTCAGGCTTTCAACAGAAAATTCTCTCGTTTTGAGATGGCTGTACTTGTTGCAGATCACACAATGCCATGTTCAATTTTGAGAAATGGGTCTTCAGACTGAGATGATTCTTCATATCGACTGATCACAGTATTATGACCCAACGTTGTAGATTGCCATCCCACGAGCCAGATAATTCTTCAGTGCGGACGGGTGATCGAGCGTGCACGTATGAAGCCAAACCCTCCGCGGATGCATCTGCCAAGCCTCTTCAAGCGCACTTGTCAGAAGAGCTCCGCCAAAACCGCGGCCGATGAATTTCGGTGAAAGTCCAAAGTACGCAATTTCGATTTCGCCATCCGCTGATCTCAGCTCGTAATAACCTGCCGGAGAGCCGTCGTAATACGCCACGAATGTTCTCAAATCGTCCGACTCTGCGTAATGTTGCCACTGATCCTCGCTCCAGGGAAGTTTGTCTCGCCAATTCCAGTCGCGTCCGACCAATTCGTAGAGAAATCGATTGAGCTGCCATTGTTTCACTGTGGCTTCGATGACGCGAAAACGCTGATCGTCGTTCCGTTTCGGACGAATTTGGTCCGCCGATTTCATCTCGAGATATGTTATCGTAACTGAATCCATGCTTTTTGGAAACAAATATAGAAGAATCAATTAAGATTTGCCCGTGTTCCCAGATTGCGGCCAGAAGGCGGCTCCGAGAAGCGCAATCGTCGCGCAGCAAACGATGATCATCGCAATGAGAAACGGTAGTGCTCGGAAATATTTCACGCCCACAAGAAGGAATACCACGATCGGCAGTGTTGTTACTGTCATTGCGGTCAGCCTTGTGATGATGACTGCCCATCGTTCGCCGAGAACAGCAAAAGGTGCTGCATAAAAGGTCAACGCTCCCAGCGGTAACAAGAGAATCCCAACAACAACGTGATTGAGGAGCATGGGTGGTGTGAGCCATTGAGCCGCTTCTGCCGTTGTATTGTTTTCAATCATAGTGCGAATAATCGGCGTAACGGCGAGATGAAGAGCGCCGAGAACCACCAGCAATGCTCCGCCGATGCGCAGAATTAATTTTCGTATCGCGACTGTCACTTTGGTCCTCCGACACTTGGACCCGCTAACTTAGAATCTGAATAGTCCAGCAACCCCGTATGGAAAATCAGAAACCATACGTCGCCGATTTTGGTATAACCTTTGCAAGCACGGCCTTTCCAATGTTGGAGGCTGCCCGTAGTACGATTGCGCCACAGAGTATCGACGTCAACAACCGCATAAGCCCCATCGCCCTGTTCTGAGATCACGATATTCACGGTCTCACGTTTGTTGTGCACAAGCCGGTGAGTCCGAAATAATTCTTCCCAACCATCTTTCCAACGGGTTCTGTCGTACCGCCCTTGTGGAAATACCCAATCAGCCGGATCGTGCGCATGTTCGTTCGGGGGCCAAGGCCAGACCATATCCGGATGAAACAGCGAAACAAGCGTCTCAGCATCCTGATTATCCCAGGCCTTGGTTTCAAGATCGATGATCGATTGTATCGTTCTCGTTATGTCACCCACAGGTGTTTCCACGCTTTCTCATGCGCCAGTTTATAAAGACCAGAACATAGATCTTCAAAGGTCAACCTGTAACTGGGACACACTCAATTTGTCACCCCGCAGTCCAGGTTAATAGTAGCCATCTTCGCTTCAAGAGTGTTGATACGATGCGCGATTCCCGTTAACCACGGTGGAGTGGCCAGTTTAATCGTCTGCCGGTCAGTACAACGCGTATCCAGAGCAGGCCATAGGCTATTGCGAGTGGGCCCACAACCAAGCCGATCCAATAGTGCTGAGTGATAGCAAGAACTGTCGCTACCAATCCACTCGCCAACCAAACAAAAGCGAGTATTGCTGCGACAACACGGTTGGCTGAGTCGAATTTAGATTTATCGTGATGAGATTTGTCATTGATGCCCATACAAGCTCCAAGATTTCCCTTTTCAGTGCAACATAGACCTGATCAAACGACAGTGGGAGAAGGGCAAAGGCGCCGAGACGAAAAATCCTGCAACGTGAAATGAATAGTGAATGACATGTCTCGCTATCCCGGCACCGCTTCCGATTTTGTCCAATCATCGGGATCCGCTTGTTAGACGGCATTCCTGCGACCGAGTCTCGGGATCCACCGCCCTACACTTTTGCGGTATCGTGAATAGGATTCTCCAAACTTCCTGCCCAGCTGCGGCTCTTCTATGAGCAGTACAAACATATGAAAGAACAATCCGACCGTAATCAAGTAGATCAGAATGTCTGTGGACTGAAAGAATATTACCCAGCCGGTCACAATAAGGAGAATGCCAAGATACATCGGGTTGCGAACGTATCGATAAACGCCGTGCACAACCAGATTCTTCGGCGCATCAATTGGTGCCGGGGTCCCACGACCGATCAATGCAAAATCGAACAGACACCAGAAATATATCGCCCCGCCCATAACAAAGAGGGGAACCGATACCGCTTTCCATGGACTCCATTCAAGTGACGCAGATGAGACTCCTCCTTCTATCCGCAACGGAATATAAAAAGCGACGGTCCCAGGAACCAATATCGTGAACAGGATATTCTTTAAGAGCAGAAGCACGGTCTCCTCATGCGGGACTGGGACATGTCAACTCAAAGAAAGCGAATTTCGACAAACAAATCCAGAAGGTAACAGATTGGCTTAAAACCGAACTTGTCAATGACTTCTCGTTAAGGTGCACGTTAATCCATTATTTCAATTCCTTTTCGAAGCAAAGGCTGTTGTCTTTTCCGGCATATTGACCGTAATTGGCAATCACCGTGTATCCGTTCTTTGTGTAGAGTGCGATGGCCTCTGGCTGACGTTTCCCCGTCTCCAGGACGCACTTTGAGCATGATAATTCTCCCGCCCAACGTTCCAATTCCAAAAGAACTCTTGTGGCAATGCCTTTATTTCTCCCTTCAGGCACAACGAACATTCGTTTGATTTCCATTGTGTTCGGCCCGTACTCCTTTATCGCGCCACAGCCCAAAGGTCTTTCCTGTTCATAAGCGACGACGACATACCTGATCTTGTCAATCTTGTTGAACTGGGCATAGAAGGAATGGTCTTCGCCATCTCTCCTTGCGAGATCTGAATCGAGCAGTTTGACGAGTCCTACAAAATCCTTGTTGTCAGAGTTGGTTCTAACGATCCTGATCATAGCGGTTCTTCGATTCTATGGAAATACCATCCTGCGATGAATGAAATCGAAGGGAGAGGGTTTGCTGACGCCCTCTGGATCAATTTGCCAAATCCGGAGGCGAAGTGCAATGGGACTGAATGTGAAGGGGCGGGATCTATCCGGAAGGTCAGTTAGTTTATTCGGAATGTGAGAGTTTGTCGATGTTCTTCTGGATCGTTTGCTTGTCCGACGCCGTCTTTGCCAGGGAGAAGGCTTTCTGAAAATTGCGTTTGGCCATTTTATTGTCGACTTCTTTGTAGAGCTCGCCAAGCAATGCAAAATACAAGTGATTGTCGATCAGATTAAGCTTCTCTGCTTCACGGATAGCTTTTTCCTTTCCATTCGCTTTTGCGAGCGCATAGGTCCTGTTCAGTGCGGCAATTGGAGAGTACTCTAATTGAAGCAATTGATTATAGTGCTGCAGGATCGCCTCCCATTTTTCTTTCGTATCGGACTTCTGTGTATGCCAATAGGCGATTGAAGCTTCGAGATGATACCTGGAAATTGTATTTCCACTTGCCGATGCATGCAGAAAATAAACTCCCTTGGCAATTAAATCGGAGTCCCAGAGGCTTGTGTCTTGTTCCTCATAGAGAACGATCTCGCCGTTGCTGTCGATCCGCGCATCGAATCGCGATGCGTGAAAACACATGAGCGCCAAGAGAGCATTAACATCCGGCCTATTTGTTGCATTGTTTTCAACAAGCATGTTGCACAAGCGCATGGCTTCCAAACACAGGTCTTTGCGAAGCGTCGTGTTCTGGCTGGCGGAATAGTATCCCTCATTGAACAGCAGATAAATAATCGTCAGTACTGCCGGCAAGCGTTCATCCATTTCGGCGGCGCTTGGGGGTTCGATAATGATCTTTTCCTCCCGAAGTTTTTCCTTGGCTCGAAAGAGCCGCTTGTTAATCGTCTCCTTGTTTGTAAGAAATGCATCGGCAATTTCTTCAATGCCGAATCCGCAGAGGATGCGAAGAGAAAGCCCAATCTGCGCTTCAGCCGGAATGGAAGGATGGCAAAGTGCGAACATCATCTGAAGTTGACTATCGTTGATGTTCTGAAGTGAAAGGTCGATTTCCAGGTCGTCCGTTGATGGTGCGGTATTCTGAAGTTCCGGCGCAATCTTATCTTTGAACAGGGATGTCCGATGGAGATAATTCTTTGCGCTGTTCTTCGCCACAGTATAGAGCCACGCCGTCGGGTTCTCCGGGATGCCGTTGATGCCCCACGCCTCTGCAGCGGTCAGGAAGGTGTCGGCAGCAATGTCCTCGGCAATCTCAATCCGGTCGAAGCCAAACCGTCGACAAAGGACCGATACAATTTTCCGGTATTCGGTCCTGAAGAGATGCGGGATGAGCGTATCTTGTTCCACGAACAATGTAATCAACCTTAGGGATCATTGTACTCATTTATTGATTAACTGAAATGATTTTTCTATCCGCAGGTCTGAAATACCACGATA
>CAZOIM010000051.1:0-19283 GCA_964579855.1 uncultured Ignavibacteriaceae bacterium
ACTCGCTCTTTGTTGTCATCCTCATGCTTGTTACTCTTCCGCACTTGGGATTGGCAGGCCCTCCTTTCAAGACTGACGATCCGATCCCGATTGGATTTCGACACGGCGAATTCTATCTCTTTACCTCCGCGGTTGCTGACGCATCCGGCATCGGGGGGATCGGACCGGCGTTCGAATTCAATTATGGCGCCCTTCCTGATGTTCACCTCCATATTGTGATGCCGATAGCGTTTTCAAAACAGAAGAATGGCCCATTGCATACCGGATACGGCGACACCGAGCTTGGAGTGAAGTACCGGTTTGTCAATCAAACCGATCTGCTCCCCGATATTGCCACATTCCCGTTGGTTGAATTACCCACGGGAAGCGAAGCGAAAGGTCTTGGCAATGGCAAACCTCAGGTCTACCTCCCGCTTTGGCTACAGAAGGATATCGGCAATTGGACCATCTACGGAGGTGCAGGGTATTGGATCAACCCGGGGGCGGGAAACAGGAACTGGAATTTCTCCGGACTCCTCATCCAGTATAACTTCGCAAGTGATTTCTTCCTTGGGGCGGAGATCTTTCACCAAACTCCTTCGTCGAACTCGGCGCAGCAAAATACAGGGATCCACGTTGGTGGAGGGATTCCGGTGGGATCGAATTCCCAATTAATCTTCTCCGCAGATGCCGGGAACGGCATAACAAGCTATAAGCATTTCGCATATTATGTGGGGATCTATCACGAGTTCTAGTGTTTGATGATGCTCCTGCGCGAATGAAACTCAAACCAGAAAAATCCACGCACGCACTCAACGTGCAGACGAGATCCCATAATCTCCAGGAATTGGCGGGACTGTTTGCCAAGCTGGGCTTCATCGGGTTCGGCGGTCCAGCCGCTCATATCGCAATGATGGAAGAGGAGGTGGTGAAAAGGAGAGCGTGGATGACGCACGAGCACTTTCTTGATTTGCTCGGAGTAACCAACCTGATTCCCGGTCCCAATTCCACCGAAATGGCAATCCATATAGGTTTGGTACGAGCCGGCTGGCAAGGATTGATTGTCGCCGGTGTGTGCTTCATTGCACCAGCAATTGCCATCACGCTTGGGTTCGCATATCTCTACGTCACTTACGGTTCACTCCCCCAGCTTGCACCAATCGTCGCAGGCATCCGTCCGGCGATGATAGCGGTAATCCTAGGCGCGGTATATCGACTGGGTAAGCCGATTGCGAAGAAGAGCCTCCCTCCTGTTGTCATCGGTGTTGTCGTCGCGATCCTTGCACTGATGCAAGTCAACGAGATTGTCTTGTTATTCTCCGGGGGATTCGCCGCGCTTGCCTGGAACTATCGGCTCAGGCTTGGGAACATCAGTTCCACATTCTTCGCGATGTTCCTTGTCGCCCCCCTTGCGTTGCCGGTTGTTCAGACAATGGTCCCCTCGAGCACAATAACACTTACAGGGCTCGGCCTCTACTTCCTTAAGATTGGCTCAATTCTCTATGGCAGCGGATACGTCCTTGTCGCCTTCCTGCAGGGCGGACTCGTCGAAGCGAGACATTGGCTCACACAGACGCAGTTGCTGGATGCAGTCGCTGTTGGACAATTCACTCCGGGACCTGTTCTCTCGACAGCAACCTTCATTGGATACGACATTTTGGGTTTTCCAGGCGCTGCGGCAGCAACCGTCGGGATATTTTTGCCATCGTTTGTGTTCGTTCTCATCGTAAGTCCTTTTGTTCCCAAGCTTCGTACCGTACCAGGCTTGCGAATATGCCTCGATGGCGTGAATGCTTCCGCGCTTGGATTGATGCTTGCAGTTTGCGTTACCCTTGCTGTCAGCACACTTGGAAGTCCGGTCATGTGGCTGATCTTTCTGGGATCTGGAGCCTCTATCCTGGTTTGGAATGTTCATCCGGCCTGGCTCGTTGCGGGGAGCGCCTTGGTGAGCTGGCTGGCGGCGATAGTTCGAGTTTAATTGTTGAACATGCTGGCATTGACACACCTCTTTCGCCGGTTTTGGGCAATCAAACCTCGTCGATATTCAATCGATCCGATCGCTTCAAACCACGCTGAGCCTCTCCCAACCGTGTGGCAATGAACCAAAAGATGTAGTAAGTTATTCTGCTAGAAGACTTGTTGTTCCGTAGTCCTCTTCAATGTGCATCGCGCGATCGGAGAATTTCAGCTTTATGAAATCCAAAAAGACCAAAAAAATCACGACTGCGAGAAGAACGCGACTGTCACAGCTTCCCAAGGGAACGAAATCCGCCAAGCAAGTCGAGAATCATACACTCTACTTCCAGCAGCTGTTCGAGAATTCGCCCGATGGTGTGGTGTTTCTCGACAAGCACGATCGGATCATCGATATCAACGGTGCCTTCACCTCACTTTTCGGATTCACACTCAAAGAAGCAAAAGGTCGACAATTGGACGACCTCATTGTACCGAAGGATCTCGTCAGCGAGGCCGATGATCTCTCCTCACGCGTAACGATGAATGAGACGGTCCAGACTCAGACAATCCGTAAGCATAAAGATGGTTCTGCGCTCTATGTGTCCATCATCGGAAGTCCGATCCGGCTCGGCGGGAACAGAATCGGGGTTTGCGGAATCTATCGGGACATCACAGCGCAAAAGCAGGCAGAAGACGCCCTCAAAGAAAGTCAGGTCCGCTACAAGTCCCTTGTCGAAAGCGCCGACGATATTATCTATACTGCAGATCTTGCCGGCCAGTTCCTCTATGCCAATCCCGTTGCATTGAAGATTACCGGGTACTCGGAAAAAGAAATCCTTGGAAAGAGATATCTTGAACTCATTCGATCGGATTTCCAGGCCAACGCAGAAGTCTTCTACAAGAGCCAGGTTCGTACAAGGACAGAAAGCACGTACTTCGAATTTCCCATTATCACGAAAGAAGGATCCGAAGTCTGGCTGGGGCAACACGTTCAGCTCATATGGAAGAACGAACACATCATTGGTGTTCAGGCGGTGGCGCGCGATTATACGATACGGCGTAATGCGGAAGAAGCCCTTCGCACAAGCGAACAGAGACTCCAAACAGTGATCAATACTGTGAGCGAGGGAATTACCTTCAGCGATGAGAAGGGATATTTTGAGATATTCAACGCTGCCATGGAACGAATTACCGGCTATACACAAGCGGAGGCGAATGCCGGGGACTTCAGCCGACTCTTGTATCCTCATACGACCGATCGTCAACGTGCTCTCGATGGGTTGAAAGACCTTCTCGAGAAGAAGGAAATGCGTGAAGTCGAATCCACTATTTGCACCAAATCCGGAGAGCAACGCACGGTTTTGACCTCGACGCGCCTCCTGGACATAGGCGGCAAGAAAATGTTCCTCAGTGCTTATCGCGACATTACAATCCGCAAAAATGTGCAGAAAGCTCTTGAGGAGAGCGAATCCCGATTTCGGGACCTCTATGATGATGCCCCTATCGGTTATCATGAGTTGGATGCGAACGGACGAATCGTACGAGTGAATCGAAAAGAACTCGAGATGCTCGGATATTCTCTGAAGGAAATGATCGGTGAGTATGTCTGGAAATTCGCGGAGGACTCGAAATTATCTCGGGAGGCAGTTGAAGCCAAGCTTTCCGGACAATTGATTCCCAAAGAAAGTTATGAAAGGACCTACGTTCGGAAGAATGGGACAAAACTGCATGTCCTGGTTGATGAACACATCAATCGAAACAAAAAGGGTGAAGTCACGAGCATCCGAACAACCATTCAGGACATTACGCGACGCAGGCAAGCGGAAGAGGCTTTGAATGTGGCGAAAGAGGCCGCCGAAGCTGCCAACCGCGCGAAATCTCAATTCCTTGCAGTGATGAGCCACGAAATCCGAACACCGATGAACGGCGTCATCGGCATGACCGACCTCCTGCTCACGACCAGACTTTCCCCCGAACAGCACGGTTTTGTGGAGACCGTCCGGTCCAGCGGCGAGTCGTTGCTTGCCATTATCAACGATATCCTGGATTTTTCGAAAATCGAATCGGGCAAAATAGAGCTCGAACAGCATGCCTTCGAAGTAAGAGAATGCATTGAAGAAGTGTTTGAACTTCTCGCACCGAAGGCACTCGAAAAGACCCTCGACCTTCTGTACTGGGTCGATCCCCGTGTCCCCGCGAATGTCGTTGGCGACAAACTCCGACTTCGTCAAATTCTTTTCAATCTCGTCGGGAATGCTATCAAGTTCACAACCAAAGGGGAAGTCTATGCTTCCGTGACGCTTGGCTGGAAAGTGGGCACCGATTTTCAGCTCGATTTCTACGTTCGTGATACCGGCATTGGCATTCCGAAAGACAGAATAGACCGGCTGTTCAAGGCATTTTCACAGGTGGATTCTTCGACGACTCGAAAGTACGGAGGGACCGGCCTCGGACTGGCGATATCAACACGACTCGTGGACCTTATGCAGGGCCGTATGTGGGTCGAAAGCGAAGAAGGAAAAGGGACTACGTTCTTTTTCACTGTCAAACTTACGGAACCCGCAGAATCCCTGGCTCTGCCGACGGTGGTCGTACGGGGCAAGATTCCGGAACTCCAGAACAAACGGGTGCTTATTGTCGATGACAACCCGACCAACCTGCAATTGCTGCGCCTTCAGTCCGAGTATTGGGGAATGTTGCCGCGAACTACGCCGTCGCCAAAGGAGGCTTTGGAGTGGATCCGCAAAGGCGATCCGTTCGATATCGCCATCCTTGATATGCTCATGCCGGTGATGAATGGCATTCAACTCGCTATTGAAATCAATTCGGTGCGTCCGGCGAAGACGCTGCCTTTGCTCCTCTTGTCATCATCCGGCTCTCTCGACGATGATCAAAAGAAATACCGACATCTCTTTGCTGCCGCAGTCCCAAAGCCGGTGAAGCACGATCAATTGTTCAATCATATCGTGTCGGCTCTCTCGGATGGCACACGTACACCGCTGAACAAGGCCTCACGCGGCGCGGTGAATACTGGGGTTCCGGTCGTCATGCCGTTGAAGATACTCGTGGCGGAAGATAACGCCGTTAATCAAAGACTCTTCATCCACATTCTTAAGCAATTGGGGTATACGTGTACCATGGTTTCGACCGGGACAGAGGTCTTGCAGGAAATCGAACACCAACGGTACGACCTTCTTTTTATGGATGTTCATATGCCGGAGATGGATGGACTGGAAGCATCACGACACATCGTGAACAGTCATAATGCAGAAGATCGGCCAAGAATTATCGCTCTAACGGCAGATGCGATGCAAGGAGATCGTGAAAAGTGCATCGAAGCAGGAATGGACGACTATCTTGCCAAACCGATACTCATCAATGATGCCAGGAACATGATTGAACGATGGGGACGAAGTTCGACGCACCATGCTGAAGTATCACCAGCCCATACACCTGTAGACGCGAACAGTTTTGTCGAGTCCATCTCAAACCATTTTCGAAAGCTTGGATTCGATCAGGAACCCGTATTCTTGTCGGAGTTTATCACCGTGGCGCTCAGCGATGTTTCGAAGAAGCGTGATCAATTGCTTCTGGCGTACAAGGAAAAGGATATCAAAGCACTTCACAATGCAGCACACGCGCTAAAAGGCGGGACGAGCAACCTCGGAACAACGACGCTAATCGATATCTGCCGGCAGATTGAAGAAAGCGCGATCGATAATTCGTTTGAGGGTTACGAGAAGGTCAAGGAGGCGTTCGACAGTGAATCACAGAAGGTCCTCGAAGCGCTGAAGGTACTCAGCAAGCGACACCCGCCAGAAGTGAAACAACCGTAGTTCTTGTTTGCGATTAAACTTCTCTGAATCACAAGCCCCGAAATTTTCAGAGCCGACGAAAGTTTTCAGGGCATTTCCCATCAGTAGACGAAGCCCGATTCGACGTTCGAGTCGGTTTTTTTTGTTCAGACCGTCTGTCCTATGGAGCAGCATTCGAAAGAATTGCCGTGTTACCCGACCATACTCACCTGACATCATACCGCTGGAACGCAAGAAACGCTCCTCCAAACGCCATCATCGAATAGAGAAGGAGGAGGCCGTAATCAACTATTGTTTGTGCGATCAGGTTCAGGAGAGGGATCGCCGCAACGGTGAATTGGGGCACCGCGGACAAGTCCAGCGCAATTTCTCTTCCGACATCGATCCGTATTCCAGCCTTCGAATCAACGCTAATGCGCAAGCCGCCTGCCTGTCCGGTTTCTTTTTGTTTCCTGTCTTTATAGTTGTTGAACGCCGTTCGAAAATCGTTGAGAGCGTCTTCGTACCGATTTTTCATTTCAACGTCCGTACCCGCCAGATTCATCACGGCAAGTTGATACGACGACACGGGTGAAATGCGGGACAGAGCAAAGGCAGCGCGTTCCTGTGCACGCTGCTGATTCCGAAATTCTTCGTTGAGCTTCCGTCCGTTTTCATCGATGTCCCGGAGGGTCGCGTCGCGCGCGGCATTATCTTCCTCATCCCATTGAGGACGCATTTCTTCTTGTTTTGCTCTTCGTTGATCATCGTTCAACCCGTTCATGGGGTCCATACGTTCCTTCCATGTCTGGGTCATATGATCCACCTGCTGATTCCAGCGGTCTTTCGCGTAGACGTCGTACCGGGTCTTCATGTCCGATTCGGTCGGTACACGGACCACTTGTCCGGCAAGCATGACCCCTGCCCTCGGGACGATGAGCACGAACGCTACCCAGCTCACAAGACTAATGAGAAATGATACGTTTGAATGCCTCGTGATGGATGAAATGAATATTCCGTACGCCTCGAAAAAGGTCACGAGCAGTGCTGAAACACCAAGCAGGAACGTGAGTCTGATCCAGTCATAGCCGGTCATCGGGATTCCGTAAACAAGCAGGAGCGAGAGACCAACGATGATGGACAGCGCGATCGGGATCATGATTCCAAGCCACGAACCGAGGAATTTTGCGGCAATGTACTTCGAACGGGAAACAGCATTCGACAAGGCCAATTGGAGCGTCCCGCTTTCGCGTTCGCCATTAATCGCATCGTACGTAAAGAGGATTGCGAGCAGCGTCAACACAACATGTACGATGAAGGAAAAATCGATGAAGCGGAACACGGCATAGATTGGATCGTCGCTGTAGACACTGTGGACAAGCTTGACCGGCTCCCACGAGCTGATGGTGGAGAACCGCCCTATATCGTTCTCGACGCCGGAGGAGAAAATTTGCAGCGGGTTCGGAGCCCGATAAACACGGTTCGTGACTGATGTCCACTGACGTGCTTCGCGCATTTCCTGCCCGACAAGTGCGTTCGCGGCCTCGAAACGTCCTTGGGAAGATCGATAGTCCTGGATCCCCACGAAGATGCTGAGCAACATCAGGAGAGAACAGACGCTGATTACCGACGCGAACTTGGGACTGTAGAAAACTGATCTGAGCTCTTTCATCACGAGTATGGCAAACATTGGTTTTCCCTTTCTCCGTTATCGCACGTCATAGCGCAGGAACGATAGAAACGCTCCGGCAAAAAAGACAATGTTAAACAGCGCAAGTATTCCGAAGTTGATCGCAACAGAACCGAAGACAGTTTCGACAGGCTGATGTTGGAATGTGAACGTTGGAATTTCTGTCGCGTTAATCGGTGGTTTTGGTTTTTGCGTATTGTCCGTCGAAATGCGGAAAATCATTCCGCCGTTCGGCGTCTCTCCTGTCTTCTCCTTCAGGAATTCGGCAAAACTCCCCTGATAGCGTTCCGCTGCATGCGTGAATTCATCTTTCAACCGGATTCCTGTTCCCGCGGCCGCTGTTGCTGTGAGCGAAAATGCGGCCGATGGGGAGAACCGTGCAATGGCAAACGCCAATTGTTCCTGGACCCGCAGTCTGTTCGCACGGTCTTCATCAAGCCGGGCACCAAAGTCATTTATTTTGGAGTCCCGCTCTTCGCCCATCTTCTGCATAAAGCCCTGAAATCCGCGTATCGCCTGATCCATCGGAATGCCAGGTGGCACTTTGTAGTCTGCCATTTTCTTCCTGTCATCCTGCCAGAGCGATGCGGAATAGCGGGATCGTTTGGATGTGATTTCATCCACGCTCGGGACATCAACCACACGTCCTGCAAAGAGGACTGCTGCCCGTGGAACGATCATCACAGAAAATACCCAGATCACGAGCGCCAGGAGAAACGATGTTGAAGACTTCTCTGTCCTTGATGAGACAAAAAGTGAAATGGCAAGGAAGGCGCCAAAATACAGATATCCAGCGGCGACGACCAGGAAGAGTCTGAACCAGTCGGATTGTTGAAGAGGAATGCCCATCATCACCAGAAGGAAAACGCCAAGCAGGATGGGAACTAGCAACGGCAAGGCAAGAGCAAGAAAGGAACCAGCCATTTTTGCAAGGATGTACGTCCCGCGTTGGACAGAATTGGAAAATGTGAGCCTCAGCGTCCCGTGCTCTTTTTCGCCGTTCACGGCATCGTACGCGAATAAGATGGCGAACAGGGAGAGGACAATTTGGAAGATGAATTCCAGATCGAGAAACCGGAACACCGCGTACATCGGTTCGTCTCCATACCGGCTGTCCTGCGCATCGATCAATGATCCAGCACGGACAGACGTACTCCTCCCAATGTCGTTCGATATTCCCATAACGAGAGAAGTGATTGGCTGTGGCGGGAGGAAGATGCTGTGGTCCCGAACCTCCTTCCAGTCGGTGAGTCCTTCAAACATACGGAACTCGCCGCGCAACGCCGACTGATAGTTCTCCGCTCCGATCTGGTAATTCCTGCCTCCGACGTAGAAGGAAAGGAGGATGAGGACAGAACAGACTCCGAACGTGACGGCAAATTTCGTGGAACTGATGATATCCTTTAGTTCTTTTTCGATAATCAGCTTGATCATGCTTCGTCTCCATGAACATTGAAGGTCGTGAACTCACCAAAGGGTCGGTACAAAACACTCAATTGAGGTGTCCCGCCATGTATTGCATATACATTTTCTCGAGGTCTTCTCCGGCGAGTTCCTTCGCCGACTTCTGCATGACAATTTTTCCCCGACTCATAATGCCAATGGTATCGGCGATTTCCTTCGCACGGAAAATGTCGTGTGTCGACATGAGGATCGACTTCCCTTCATTCCTCAATGCTTCCAGAAGTCGCTGGAACTCGTATGCCGCCTGTGGATCGAGTCCTGAGGTTGGTTCGTCCAGGAGAATTGCCGGGGCGTCCTTGAGAATGGCGATCGCAATCCCGCATTTTTGCCTCATCCCCTTCGAGAATCCTTTCAGGCGTTTCTCGTGGGCTTCGTCCTGAAGGCCGACGCGCCGAAGGACCGCCCGGTAGTCCTCCTTCGTGTAGTTCAACTTCCCTCCGAGCTTTGAAAAGAAGTCCAGGTTCTGGATCGCGGTAAAATTCTGATAGAGCATCACATTTTCCGAAACATAGGCAACGCTCCGCCTGGCGAGCAGAGGTTCACGGTGGGTGACAATCCCTTCGATCTTTGCCTCGCCCCCCGATGGTTCAATGAAATTCAGGAAAATGTTAATGGCGGTCGTCTTGCCTGCGCCATTCGCGCCCAGCATGGCGAAGATTTCACCGCTTCGCACGGCAAATGAAATGCCGTCGAGGGCAAGCACGCCGTCTTCATAACGCTTCGAAAGATCAATCGCTTCCAGTACCGTTCTGCGTTCCATGCGTTCCTCCATCGATGATGTTGAATTGTAATTCGTTCAAGGGTGTTTCCCTACCGTTTTGACAGTCGCATACCGAAGATCACCATCCCGGCAACCAGCCCAACGATCGCCAGAACGAGCAGGACTGTTCCGATGACGTTCGCTTCCGCTTGAATTTCCACTGTCACCGTCTTGTCTTCTGCGTTGACAGGCTGATTGTCCGAGAGTCCACTGGTGCGTAACCGGAGCTCGTATCGGCCGACGGCAATTCCTTTTGGTGGAACCGTCAGGAGCGTTACCCTCCGTTCCTCGTTGATGTCGAGTTTCGGGATGATCAACGGGTCGACGGTCTTTGTCCAACCGAGCGGAACATCTACATCGATTTTCACGTTGTCGAGACGTCGCGTCCCCTCGTTGACCACGTCGACGTACATGCTCATTGTTCCTTCGGGCTTGATGGAATAGTACAGTTGTGGGGCGCGAACAAGCAATCGTCCTTTTCCCCGCGGGACAAGTTCAAGGCGTGTATAGCCAGCATTGAGTTGCTTCAATTCCTCTTCCGTCCAAACTTTGTCACCTGCGTTTTCAAATGCAGCGGAATTCTCCGTGGGAACGACGATCACAAAGAATCCGAACGCTTTATCCATCGCTACTTTGTCCGTTGGTCTGTCGGGAAGCGTTATGGCAAGTGCGGCCTTGATGGAATTCGAAGATTCTGTGAATTTGACCTGCGTCAGCCTGGCATTCGTTGTTGCGTCTTTGAAATAGCGGTCAATCTGGCGGGGAAGATTCAATGCTTCGAGGCGGAACGTGTTACTCGTTCCGCTGAAAAGTTCAAGTGTCAGATCGAATGTCGCATTGTTTCCCAGTTCCGCTTCCTGGGAGAATTGTTGCGATTGGACGGCGACCCGATTCGCAGAATTGTCTTTTTGCAGGACAATCTTCATGGTCCGCGTGGTGCCGTTACCGTAAATAATGTTGACGGTAACCGCGTCAAGGTCCTGCAGAAGAGCGAAATCCACTTGTTGCGGCTTGCCCGCTCTGAGATCGGTGATTTTCCGTTCATACGGTTGGGAAATGATGGCGCCGTCGTTGTTGTAGATCGAGACGTAAAGGCTGCTGATGAGATCCGGTTGAAGCGATCGAAACAACTTGTCTTCGATTCCCACCAGCTTCTGAAATTCTTCTCCGCTTCCTGACGCATTTTCCATCGTTAGTTTCACCCGTTTCGATCCGTCGGACGCCTGGTACTTCACGGCGTGCTGGATCGATACAAATTGCTGCTCGAACAAGACGGAGAGAAGGGACTGCTGGTAATTCACTTCAGCGTCCGCAACGCTATTCTGCGCACGGTCGAAATCTCCCTGCGCGATTAAGCCTTTTTGGAAAAGGGTCTTTTGTCGTTCAAACTCCTTTTTTGTTGTTTCGTAGTACTCTTTCGCCCGTTTCAACCCAAGCAGGCGATATTTATCATCTCGCTGGTTGAAGCTGTTGTACTGTGCCATCGACAGGTTGACAAGCAGGAGTGCGACTAGAATTACTTGTCCGATTCTTGAAGGTGCACAACGTCTCATTGTCGGATTTATCGTATTCGGTTTCATGATTTCTTTATGATGAGTAGTGGATCACCGGCTACTGATGATTACTGACGACTAACCTTGCGAAAATGATGCAAAGAACAAAGTTAATCTCTGTTATGAATTGTTAAGAAATGTAAATCCGGTAGAACCTTATGGCGGCGGTTCGTATATTTGCATCGATGAAACTCACCAAGAATACCGTTCGGGCCATCGTCAGTCTCATTGTCGTGGCGGTCATTGGACAGATGATTCTCCAATACACGCTCCTCAAAAACACGATTGAACTCCGGGATCAAACGTTCAAACGGAATGTTTTTGCCGCCATGAACGACGCACTTGATAAGCTCGAAGAGATGGACCTTAGGAATCGAGTTTTTTTTTCGAGCCGAGACACCTCATTGCCGGAAGTGGTAACCATTATAGGGAGGAACGAGCGACAAGCGTCATCACTGAGATCCGACCTTCCAATGATGGTCTTCACTTCCTCAGGCATCTCCGGACGGATTATCAACGATCTTCTGTTTTACAGTCTCGGCAAATCCGAGAAGGTCACCGTAAAACTCTTCAACCAGTTTGGCGACTATGACACAACGCTTGTCGATGATGTGCGTACCCAGGGTGAACATAGCGTTCCCATTCCTCTGAAACGTTACGCGAACGGGCCATTCATCCTGCAAATAAAATGCGGCACTTCAGTTTCAACGTTTAAGTGGGAAGGGGGAAAACACACGGCTTCATATGTCGTCTCGGACACCGACATCAGGAGAAAGAAGATACTCGACAGAGTCTCCAGCGGTTTTTCCCCCGATGATATGACCCCGATCGCCAGACGATTCTCGAATGCCACGCTCGATTCTCTCGTCGGGTCGAGCCTCCGCAGCCAGGCAATTACGATCCCATACGAATTCGGCATATTTCGCAACGCATCGATGGAGGCTGGCAGAACAACCCTTTCGGAACAAGAGCTGTCACAGTCCGAGTTCAAGGTCTCATTGACCAATCTGAGGCCATTCGAAACACCAGAGATTCTTCGAGTGCATTTTCCGACCTACAGAACCTACCTGTTTACGGAATTGATCCCCGAAGTCGGTTCAACCCTCCTCCTCGTCCTGATCATCATCTTTTGTTTTGCCTATGTTGTCCGGACGATCGTAAGGCAGAGAGAGTTTGCCGGTCGGCTGTCCGATTTTATCAACAACATGACGCACGAATTCAAGACACCGATCTCAACGATTTCGCTTGCCAGCGAAGCCATTGCCCGTCCGGAGAATGCCCGCTCGCAGCCGAAGATCAAACGCTACAACGGCATGATCGCGGATGAGAATAACCGCATGAAGAAACAGGTGGAGAAGATTCTTCAGATGTCGGCGCTTGAGGAAGGCGATTACGAGCTAAACTTCGTTCCCGTAACCGTGCACAAGATTATTGCCAAAGCTGTGGAGAGCGTTTCCCTGCAGATGACGGCGCTGAGGGGGACGATCACGGCAAAGCTCGATGCATCGCAAAGCACGATCCAGGCCGATGCCGTGCATCTTGAGAATATCATTCACAACGTTCTCGACAATGCTGTGAAGTACTCGAACGGCGAGCCAAAGATCGTTGTCACCACGGCTTCGACCGCCAACGAATTCATTCTTCGGGTTCAGGATAGCGGGATCGGCATTGCGGAGGAACATCTGCAGAAGGTGTTCGAAAAGTATTACCGGGTGCCGACCGGAAATGTCCACGATGTCAAGGGTTTCGGACTCGGACTCAGTTATGTAAAACTTGTGACGGAGGCCCAACGGGGGACAATCGCGATACAGAGTCAGCTGGGAAAGGGTACGACCGTTGAACTGCGCTTCCCGCTGACGCCGAAGCACTCTTAACACTCTGCCATGGATACTCTGTGACAAAAACTTCACGACAACATATTCTTTTGTTGGAAGACGATCCGAACCTTGGTTTGGTGCTCCAGGATCATCTTGCGTCGAACGGATTTGCCGTGACACTGAAGGTCAACGGTGAGGAAGGGCTTGCAGAGACAAAACGCAAGCGTTTCGCATTGTGTCTTGTCGATGTGATGATGCCGAAGAAGGATGGTTTTACGTTTGCGCGTCAGTTTCGGGCAAACGATTCGTTGACTCCGGTTATTTTCCTTACCGCGAAATCGCTGAAAGAAGACCGGATCGAAGGTCTTACCATTGGGGCAGACGACTACATCACGAAACCGTTCAGTGTGGAAGAACTCTTACTCAGGATTCGCGCAGTCCTGAAGCGGTCCGAGCCTTCTGCGGCTTCCAAGATACATCCTTCCGTAATCTTGTTGGGAAAATTGAAATTCGACCGGGACAAGCAGGTCTTGAGTTCGCGCTCAGGAACGCGGAAACTCACGTCCAGAGAATCACAACTTCTGGAATTGCTCTGCACTCACCAAAACGAAGTCCTCTTGCGGAATGACATACTGAAAGAACTGTGGGGGGATGATTCATACTATAACAGTCGGAGTCTCGACGTGTTTGTTTCCCGGATCCGCAAATACATCTCCAAAGATCCATCTCTCGAACTCATCAGCGCTCACGGCAAAGGATACAAGCTCGCCGTTGAAGAGTGATTCACCCTTTTTCCAAGATTCACAATCAGCGCTACTGGTAGGCTTGTTGGTGAACGCTTTTTACCGCGCGACCTGAAGGATCGTTGGCGTTTTGAAAGGATTTATCCCACGCCAGAGCTTCCGGTGTGCTGCAGGCAATGGACGGGACCGAAGGGACGCAGGCAGCCGCCGAATCCGAGGGAAAATGCTCGTGAAAAATCGAACGGTAGAAGTATTCCTCTTTGGAGAGAGGCGGGTTGATGTGAAATCGAAATTTTGCGTTCGCCAGTTGTTCATCGGTCACTTGTTTGGCGGTCATAGCCTTGAGCGTATCGATCCAGCCATATCCGACACCATCAGAGAACTGTTCTTTTTGTCTCCACGCGACACTTGCCGGTAGATAATCTTCGAAGGCCTTTCTCAAAATCCACTTTTCCATACCCCCTTCTTTGATCATCTTGTCTTCGGGGTTCAATCGCATGGCGACGTCCAGGAATTCCTTGTCAAGAAACGGGACTCGCCCCTCGACACCCCAGGCCGCAAGCGATTTGTTCGCGCGGAGACAATCATACAAATGCAGCTTGCCCAGCTTCCGGACGGTCTCTTCGTGAAATGCTTTTGCGTTGGGCGCCTTATGAAAATAAAGATATCCTCCGAAGACTTCATCTGCTCCTTCGACGGACAAGACCATCTTCACCCCCATCGATTTGATGACCCGGGCCATGAGATACATCGGCGTCGAAGCCCGCACGGTCGTAACATCATACGTTTCCAAATGATAAATCACATCGCGGAGGGCATCCAATCCTTCCTGAATCGTAAAATGGATTTCGTGATGGACAGTCCCGATGTGTTCCGCCACGTTCTTGGCAGCGGCTAAGTCGGGCGACCCCACCAATCCGACGGCGAATGAATGGAGCTGCGGCCACCATGCTTCCTGAGTATCGTGAGACTCAATGCGACGGGAAGCATATTTTTTGGCTATCGCAGAGATGATCGAGGAATCCAGTCCCCCGGAAAGTAATACACCGTACGGTACATCAGACATCAACTGCCGGTGGACGGCATCTTCAAGAGCCTTGCGAAGCACCTGACGATCCGATACGTTCTTTTCGACAGATGCGAATTCGGTCCAATCCCGTTGATACCATCGCTTGATCTCTCCCTCCTTGCTGTACAGATAGTGACCAGGAGGAAATTCTTGAATCTTTTTGCAGATGCCTTCGAGCGCTTTCAATTCTGAAGCGACATAGAAATCGCCGAATTCATCCCACCCCATATACAGCGGCATCACTCCGATCTGATCGCGAGAGATCAGGTAGGCATCGTTCTCGCGATCGTACAGCGCAAAGGCAAAGATGCCACTCAGATCTTCGAGAAAGTTCACTCCCTTTTTCCGATACAACGCCAGAATGACTTCGCAATCGGATTGCGTCAGGAATTCGTACGAGCTGTTGATCTGCTTCCGGATATCTTCGTGGTTGTAGATCTCACCGTTGACGGCGAGAATGAGATTCCGGTCTTTGCTGTAAAGCGGCTGTTGTCCCGATTGTGGATCGACGATGGCGAGCCGTTCGTGCGCAAGGATTGCACGGTCCGACAAGAAGATACCTGACCAGTCGGGTCCACGATGACGAACTTTCTTTGCCATCGTAAGGACCTGCGGCCTCAGGGAATCCGCGTCTTTCTTGAGATCAAATACACCGACAAATCCACACATCGTTAGTGTCGCGACCTTTCCATTGTGCAATAAACTCTACGAAATTCTTCCGTGGGCTGAAAATGCTTTACCGGAACATATCGTTAATTTGATCGGTAATCACTTTTCGTGATTTGATGTCATCGAGAAGGATCCGGAGTTCCGAATAGATTCCCGAATGAATATCTGCGAGCCGTGTAAAGAGAGACCTCAACTTTGGTTCCGTTGATGTGAAGGCGTTGTTCCGGTGCTCTTCAAGGTTCGCCCGTTCTTGCGCCATCAGAGACTCAATGACTGCGACGGGATCCTGGTTGGTGTGATGCGATCGTGTGTTCATGATGCTTTCCTGATATATCATGCGGATGTTAACTTCCTACTGTTCGAGTTTCAACCGATGCACAAAGCGCAAAGTGCCGACTATTTCTTGTTTTTGTTTTCCGGCCGAAGGGAGCGGACGACTGCTCCGGCTTTCCACATTTCAGAGTTCTTCCACAAATCTAATTCCTGCTGCAAGTTCTTTCGATAGTCCGGGGCTCCACACGTATCCAGGACACGTTTGGTTTCAACTCCTGATTGGACGTCCCGGTAGAGGAGTTCGAACAGCGGTTTCGTCGCCGCTTCGAAACGCTTCGACCAGTCCAATGCGCCACGCTGGGCAGTTGTACTACAAGCACCGAACATCCAGTCCATCCCATAGTTGCCCACCAACGGGTACAGACTTTGGGTTGCTTCTTCAACTGTCTCATTGAATGCTTCGCTCGGTGAGTGGCCCATCGCACGAAGGGTATCGTACTGGGCCTTCATCAATCCTGCAATCGCGCCCATCAATACGCCCCGTTCGCCGGTCAAATCACTGTGCACTTCCTTCTCAAACGTGGTCGGAAAAAGATAGCCCGATCCGATGGCGATCCCAAGTGCGAGTACGCGCTCCTTTGCCCGACCAGTTGCATCCTGGAATATCGCGTAGCTCGCGTTGATACCGCTGCCAGCGAGGTAGTTCGTTCGCAGACTGCGTCCCGATCCTTTGGGCGCCACCAGAATGACATCGACGTCTTTCGGAGGAACAACACCTGTTTGTTCCTTGAAGACAATCGAAAAGCCGTGCGAAAAATAGAGGGCCTTCCCCTTCGTCAGATGTTTGCTGACAACCGGCCACATTTCTTTTTGTCCCGCATCAGAAAGAAGATATTGGATGACCGTCGCCCGTTCGACGACTGCTTCGACGTCGCTAAACAGGTTCTTTCCTTCCACCCATCCATCAGCGATCGCCTCGTCCCAACCCTTCCCTCCCTTCCTCTGTCCCACAATGACCTTAATGCCGTTATCCCGCAGATTGAGTGATTGTCCGTGTCCTTGAGGACCGTAGCCGATGATCGCCACCACTTCATTTTTCAACTTGTCCAAAGCGAGCTTGAGCGGAAATTCGTCCCTCGTGACGACATCTTCCGTGACGCCGCCAAAATCAATTTTTGCCATGTGAAACCTTCCTCTTTACGGTTTATGGATGCACATCAGTTCACAATCCTGGAATCACCGTTACGCCGATGAAGCAAGCCGGTACGATCGCTGTTCGGTCGGTGTCACGTATTCAAGCCAATCTTCTGAACGACGATGGTTGCCGTGAATCGCAGCATGAAACTCCTTTTGAAGAGCGCGCGTCACAGGTCCGGTGGTACCTTTGCCGATGACACGGAAATCAATTTCCCGCAATGCGATGCATTCGGCAGCTGTTCCGCAGACAAACACTTCGTCTGCCGTATACAATTGGTCACGCGTAATCGGTGATTCCTTCACCTCATATCCGAGTTCTTTCGCCAGCGTCATGATCGAATCGCGGGTGACACCTTCCAGGACTGGAGCAAGGTCGGGAGTGTAAAGAGTCTTCTTCCGGACGACAAACAGATTTTCCCCGGTGCACTCAGCGACGTAGCCCCCCGGTTCGAGCATAATGGCTTCATCAAACCCGAGCCGCACGGATTCCGTTTTTGCCAGGAAACTGTTCGCGTAATTACCTGTGATCTTTGCCTTGGTCATCATCACATTGGGATGGTGGCGATTGAACGAAGCGATATTTGCCCGTATCCCCTTTTCCAAGGCTTCAGCGCCAAGGTAGTTTGTCCATTCCCAGGCAGCGATGCCAAACCCCGGCTTGCCTCCATCGACATTCAGATTCCAGCCGCCGTCAGTCAAATAGATAACCGGCCGAATGTAGCATTCGTTGAATTCATTGGCGGAAACTGTAAGCTTGATCGCGTCACGAATCTGTTCTGTCGAATACGGGAGCGAACGGAATCCAAGCACACGCGCCGAATCGAAAAGACGTTCCACGTGATCGGTCAATCGGAAAACCGCTGGTCCGGATGGTGTCGAATAGCTGCGAATACCTTCAAAGACTCCAACGCCGTAGTGGAGTGCCGGTGTGAGGAAGTGGATTGTCGCCTTCCCAAATTCCACCAACTCACCATTCATCCAAATGTATTTCGATTGCATGCCCATAACCTAGTCTCCCCGTTTAGAATCAATTTGCTTCAGAATTGCTTCAGTCATCTGCGATGTTGTCAGCTTGCCACCAAGATCCGTCGTTCTGCATCCTTCCGTGATGACGCGATCGACTGCGGCTTCGATCCCGCAAGCTTCTTTCTCCAATTGGAGTCCATATCTCAGGAGAAGCGCGCCACTCAGGATCGATCCGATCGGATTCGCAATTCCCTTCCCTGCAATATCCGGTGCTGAACCGTGGATCGGCTCGAACAATCCCGGCCGCTTGTCGCCGAGCGAAGCAGAAGGAAGCATCCCCATCGATCCTGCGAGGACCGACGCTTCATCCGTCAGAATATCGCCGAACGTATTTTCGGTAACGAGGACATCAAAAGTCACCGGAGATGTTATCAGTCGCATCGAGGCCGTATCAACGAGCATGTGATCCAGCGAGACGCCGGGATGATTCTGACCCAGCCTTCCGGCAACTTGTCGCCATAATCTGGACGTTTCCAGCACGTTCGCTTTGTCCACGGACGTCACTTTGTTCCGACGGTTTTTTGCAAGTCGAAATGCAAGTTCAAGGATACGCACAATTTCATATTCGTGGTACTCCATCGTATCAACTGCACGCAGAGACCCGTTTTCGCCAAAACGTCCTTTGGGTTGGCCAAAATAGAGACCTCCCGTCAATTCGCGAACCACAACAAGATCGACGTTTGCGAGCCTGTCAGCTTTGATTGGCGACGCATCGAACAGCGCTGGAATCGATCGTACGGGCCGGAGGTTCGCATACAATTCGAGTCCTTTTCGAATCGCCAGCAAACCCTGCTCCGGTCGGACGGCGGCATTTGGATTATCCCATCGAGGTCCGCCGACCGCTCCGAGGAGAACTCCATCGCAACTTTTACACGCCTGAAGAGTTTCGTCCGTAAGAGCAGTCCCGTACCTTTCGATAGAACATCCGCCGATGAGGTGTTCAGAGAATTCGAACGAATGTCCGAAGAGTTGTGCAATATTTCGAAGAACTTGCACAGCTGCATCGGTTACTTCGGGTCCAATTCCATCGCCCGGGAGTGTGACAATCTTTGCCTTCAAGAGAAGAACTTCCTTTGTATTCGTGAAGTACTAGACAACCATCAGTCCATATTCAACGCTATCAACAAGGGCACGCCAGCTTGCCTCGATGATATTGGCGCTTGCACCGACTGTGCTCCAGCGATGGACGCCATTTTGGGTGTCGATCAAGACACGAGTGATCGCCGAGGTACCGTTCTCACCGTCGAGGATGCGCACTTTGTAATCCGCCAAATGGAAATTGCGAATCGACGG
>CAZOIM010000052.1:0-18714 GCA_964579855.1 uncultured Ignavibacteriaceae bacterium
TTATGGAGAAATTAGCACTCCACAGCCGTCTTCAGATTGCAATGCACGCCAACGATTAAGAGAAATTTCAACCCCTTTCGATTGATAACCTCTTTGCAACAAGGCTGTCTCTGTATCGAAAGGCTGAGCCGAGACGTCCAAGTGCTTTTTACGGCCATTCTGCTTGACACTCGGATTCCAACCAAACTTCAAATGCCCCCCTTGATTGTCTCACGACGATCTGCCGTCCCGTAAGGAAATTGGCCATCTTATCCTATCTGGCACTTATGGCCGGGAACCCCGCGTGGCCTTCAAAAGGGATTAAGTCTTTCTTCATCCTTTCGGCCTATTACTTCTGAACGCTGTCATCGGTATACTTGCTTACGATGAGGTGGAGCTATTCCTCCATTCGACGACCCTGTGAATCCTTAGCTCACAATAGGTGGGAATCGGATAGAAAGGTAATGCGGCAACCGTGAGGACAGGCCATGCATCGCGACGTATCGAAACAAATTAAATCACTCTTATTAATAAATCCATGGAGGTTTTAGATGAATACGTCCAGCGTGAAAAGTAATTGGAAGGAAACTGCAGGCAAACTCAAACAGAAATTTTCCAGATTGACAGACGATGATGTGCTCTTTAATAAAGGTAAGAAAGAAGAACTGTTCGGAAGACTTCAAAAACAATTCGGGAAGACCAAGGAAGAACTGCGCAAGCTGATTGGAAAGATATAAAGAGTTGACTCTCGATGTCGGGAGATTATGTATGGGAAAACTTGACAAACGCGAAATCAATCTTTGGGATTCCGTTGATACCACAATCGACATTATCAAACGATGGTCTCCCCGCAAATGCGAGACTGAAAAGGACTATGAAAACTCGTTGCATGAATACTTGCACAAGCGCTTGGGCGAAGTTCAAATTACAAAACAAGCAGCGATAGGCTCACGGGCAAAAGCCGATCTGATGGTTGGCACGAAGGTTCTAATTGATATAAGGAAAGATCTCCAATCGACGGCGCAGTTTCTGAGGTTAATTAGTCAGCTGACTGGATACAAAGCCTGGGAAGGTTGTGTTGTCGTGTTGCTTGTAGGAAAGTCTGATCGGAATCTGAAGAAACGGCTTGACCAGTTCGTGAATGAGCAAAGTTCGGTTTTGGACGAAGCTGGAGAAGGGAAGAAATTTGCTGTCTTTGAAAAATGATCAAGCCGTTCCAGCCTCCATCCTTTACCAAGAAAATCTTCGCCACTTCGACAATTTCCTGGAACACCACACTGCCGAGCTTTTCGGGTCCAAGCATCGCTTGGGCCTTTGTGTTTCCGTCCACCTTCCTGTTCAAGCGTTTTGCAGATTTAAAGAAGATGATATTGCTCAAGTAGATTTCGACATTAGATTGGGATTCTAACCGCAGCAGTTGTAATTCTGTTAGCAGCACAAAGAAACCTTCCGAGATTCCTCAATACAACAGTGCATGGCGTCTGCTCGAGAAGCAGATGACTCCAAATGAGATTCCAGAGAATCAGACGTTATGACGTCCATCTGTCACATAAGAATCAATTTGTTTGACAGAAACGTAAGCAAATGTATTCATCAAGAGAATTGTCCTTACAGAGACCTGCGTCACAACTTTGTCAACAATGAGAAGCATCAGGATCTCTAATTGATTCTGAGCGACTTCATCGTTAACATAGAGCAGCCACAGAATGCGAGTTTAAGGGAAGAACTCGTGCTGGGGATGCTTCAAAGAAAACTTCCGAATTGGATGTAGCGATGAAGAAGGTATAGCGTTCTCACTTCGCCCACCTGGATCAGTCTCTCGTGCTATCCTGATGTTTCCACGTCTCTCTGATAAGGATGAGTTTGCATCGAAAGGATCATGCCGTGAAATCCCTAATTTCAATCATTATTCTGTTTTCCGTATTGCATCTTCAATACACTTCTGCTCAGACAAACAGTGCAGAGCGCAGTGATGTAATTCGAATCAATTCCCAGGTAGCACGAATGAACTTCGTGCCCGGAGTAATGCTCATAAAATTCAAGGATCGAGTGCAGGCACAGTACACCATTATTAGGGGATTGAGTAAGGTTGGGGTTACGTCAGTTGACGCACTACTGGAACGGTATCAACCGAAAACCATTGAAAGGCTTTTCCCTCTGGCACACCCCCTCGCTCAGAAGAAATTGCTCAAGACCTATGCCGGAAAGACATTCGAGCAGCCGGATCTTCACAATATCTATAAGATTGAACTTTCCGATCCAGCGAAACTTCTCGAAGCCATTGAATCAATCAAACAGGATAGCGCCGTCGAATTTGCAGAGCCGGATTACATCTATTCGATTGTGGACGGCAAGGATCTGTTCGGTGTGTTGACTGAGGAGGATGCAAAAAAGTTCTCCCATCGGAATGCTGACAATCACCTATCAACAATCAGTCTGAATGATCCATTATACCCACAACAATGGTATATCCCTGCGGTGCACGTCGATGCTGTGTGGGACAGCACACAGGGAGATACAAGCCAAATAATCGCGTTCCTGGACACTGGTGTCGATTGGCATCATCCCGATCTTGAGCAGAACATTTGGATTAACACGGCAGAAGCAGAAGGTATCAGTGGGGTGGATGATGACGGTGACGGATTTGTCGATGACATTCGTGGATGGGATTTCATCAACAACGATAACGATCCCAGTGACGACAACAGTCATGGCACGCATGTCGCTGGGATTGCTTGTGCAGTAGGAAACAATGGGGTGGGAATAGCAGGCGTCGATTGGCACGCGAGGATTATGCCAATCAAGGTTTTCCAAAGTAGCGGGCAAGGAGATGTTGCGACGATAACCCAGGGTATTAACTATGCAGCCCAAAAGGGCGCAACCGTGTTGAACATGAGTTTTGGAAGTTATGCAAGGTCACTGACCATGGAAGCAGTATTACAGAGCGCTTATGCAACTTGTATTCTCGTAGCAGCGGCGGGGAACGACAACGCATCTATTAATAGTCTTACTCCGGGGCCTTTTTATCCTGCAGCGCTCTCATACGTTCTGGGAGTGCAAGCAACAGACCAAGGAGGGGGGTTGGCCCAATACAGCAATCAGGATGAAGACGGTCCGGTGTATAGTCAATATCCGAATTTATTTAACTATGAACTGAAGGCACCCGGAAGCAACATCATGAGCACAGTGCCGAATGGCGGATATCGAGCATACAGCGGTACTTCTATGGCAACCCCCATCGTATCTGGAGCAGTAGCCCTTTACCGGCAACTCCTTCCGGGACAATCGCAAGAATTGATGTTGGGGAATCTCATCAATACCAGTTCCGCCAATATGAATATCTTCGATGCAATGACTGTTCATGCGAATCCTGTTCTTTGGTTCGTCTCTAATTCAAAAGTCGATACTCTCCTTGGTGACAACAATAACGGATTGGTTGATGCGGGGGAGACGATACAGCTCTCGTTTACCATCAGGAATACCTGGGGTCAATCTGACAGCGTATTCGTCGGGTTGAGACTTGGAGAGTTTGAAGATACCTCGGTTGCCCATGTGCAGAATTCTACAGTATTTCTCGGCAGCATCAGCCCGTATGCAACGAGAACAAATGAGACAGACCCTTTCTTCATCCGAGTTTCGCCAAACGTTGCCCAGGGCAGGGCCATCGTGTTCCAGGCCTCGCTCTGGTATCATGGAGCAACGGATACGACGAGACAGCAGATTATTCTAACTGCAAGCAACGGTCAGCAGCTCGCCGGGGTTATGGATTCGATAATGGTGTTGACACCCAACAGGATTTGGCTGGTCAATCAAAGCTTCAGAGTCGGGTCCAATGGAACTTTAATCATTAAACCCGGAACGCGGATTGTTCTCAATAACCTGGTTGTGAACCGGGGACAAATTTCCGCCAACGGCACTGCAGACAGCAACATTGTTTTTGATGGGCCGTCTGGATTCAGCGGTGCTGGCAGCTTCACGTTCTCCCGCACACAGTTCAATGCGACGAACGACGGCTTCGGTGATGATGCGTCAGGTTCAGCGATCTATCATTTCGATCACTGCAAATTCGATGGATTTTTCATGACCAAGAGCAACAGCATGTTCATAGGGAACAATTTCGTTTTTTCAGAATGCGTATTCGTGAACTGTGTATTCGGCATTTTCAATATTTATAGTGCCCCTGTGATGTACAAGTGCACGATCGATAATTGCACCACTCTTACGGGAAATGGATATGCCAGCGGACAATCCTGGTTCCCTGGGAGCTACAATAATTTCAATCGCATGTTCAATTATGCTCCCACGCTCTGGGCGGTATCTTCAATGCTCTATCCAACGACCAATGTCTCCTCGGTCGGCAACAATTTCCTTGGTTTTGGGCAGAATTCGTTCGCAGCGTACGCCGTGGGAAGTCATGACATCATTAACATCCCCAATCAATACTGGGGAACCGTCGATTCCTCAATGGTTGAAGGGAAAATTTATGACTTCTGGGAAAATGCGAATCTGCCAATGGTGAACCCCAAACCGTATCTCATGGCCCCGTCCGATTCGGCCCACGGCATGGTCTGGAAAGTTCTCGTCGACGGCATTGATCCTCAGGATCAAAAGAAACTAATGAATCCCATTGGTGTGGGTCCACATCGATTCGATGTGCATTTCAACCGTCCAATGGATCCGACGCACACTCCGCAGTTGTCGTTTGGCGTTCGTGACCCATTCAATCAACAACCAATAACCGATTCCGCGCGATGGTCTCCCGATAATCGAATCTGGACCGCATACAAGACTGTAAAACTGTACACCGGTGACGGAATGAACACCGTTTCGGTGGTCGGTGCAAAAGACCCGGAAGGATTTGACATACCGGTGGAAAATATGCGGTTTCAATTTCTCATTGATGCTGCCGGTACTTCCTCAGTGGATTTCGTCGCTACGCCAGGATTAGGCAAGATCAATCTTGAGTGGAACAATGCGGGCCTTACAGATTTTCTTGGCTTCAACATGTACCGATTCACCAACAACACGGATACGACATACACCGACACAACACTTATTAACACTACACTTATCACGGACACTCTCTACACAGATTTCAACGTTGTTCCCGGCAAGAGATACTATTATCTCTACAAAGTCGAACGTACTGACTTCAGTGAAAGTGATTATTCCCACGTGGCTGGAGCCACGCCATTGACATCAAACGCGGGCGATGCAAACGGGGATTTGACCGTCAATGTTCTCGATATTGTTTCCACGGTGAACTTCATACTCGGAGGGGAGCCTCAACCCTTCATCTTTGCCGCTGCAGATGTCAACAGCGATTCAGCAATCAATGTCCTGGACGTTGTCGGAATCACCAACATTATCCTGCATCCACAAGCCAAGATCGCCCTTCGCAAGAGCGTATCGGGATCAGCGCATCTGGATTTGGTAAGTAACACGATTTCGCTCACCTCTGATGTCCAGGTGGCAGCCGTGCAATTCAAGTTGGTGGGAAAAGGATTGAAAGACATGCAGTTTGCGCCGGGCATAGCAGTCTCACAATTTGAAATCGCGAGCAGCGCTCTTGGAGATACTGCACGCCTGTTCCTTATCTACAGCATGAAGGGACTGACATTACCAAGAGGAACCAGCGTTCTCGGGAACATAACACCAACGCCGACATTGGCGTCAATCACGAATGCGATCATCTCTGATGAACAGGGGCACAACATCCTCACAAATGCGTTTGAAAATGGAAAGCCTCTACTCCCGACGGAGTTTTCGCTGGGACAGAACTTCCCGAACCCATTCAACCTGAGTACACAGATTCAGTTCAGTGTTCCACAGAAGGCCAATGTCAAAATCGTCATTTACAATCTGCTGGGTCAACAGATCAGGATCTTCAACCTTGGTGAGCGAGTTCAGGGGAGATACACGATCACATGGGATGGGAAGAATCAGAATGGCACGGTCGTTTCGAGCGGGGTCTACTTCTACCGTTTTGAGACTACTAAATTCAAGCAAACAAGAAAACTCGTTTTGATGAAGTAAGAGCGAGACGCCGATGAAAACCATACTACGCTGTCTCTGCTTGATGGCCCTCCTGATCCCCCTGATCCCAGCTGTTGTGCGAGCTCAAAATAGTCTGTGGATCGACACTGTGTCTGTCGGTCCGCAGCAGGCAGTGCATTTGTCGCTCATGGTTTCAAATGCAGATATGATTGTGGCACTGCAATGTGATATCATTCTTCCCTCGCAATTGTCCTACGTCGCAAATTCGGCGCATTTGACCTCCCGCTCGAGTACTCAGACACTTGCAGCAACGCTCATCGCTCCAAACACCCTGCGAGTGATAACATACTCACTCTCTGGTGCTGCAATAGAAGGGAATAGTGGTGCAGTAATTCAATTTGACTGCATAAGTTCTCATCTGCCGGGGATGTTTGCGATTCATCCTTTGAAAGTCATTCTTAGCAATTTGGCCCAACAGAACGTACTTACGAGTGTAGCAGATGGCCAATGTAACCTTTTGGCTCCGGCGCTTGGAACCAATGCAGATACGATCAACTTTGGCAGAATTCCTCTTGGTCAAAGCGTGGATTACGTTCTCACGTTCCATAACAATGGCAATGTGCCATTGAGTCTTCGAGGGCTTTCAAGCTCACTCTCGGAGATTGTCGCACTGGATTCATCGTCCGCAATAATTGAGGCAGGTACTTCAATTGAACGAACTATCCGATTTCTCCCTGTAAAGAAGGGAGTTAAGAATGGATCGATTACGCTGCGAAGCAATGATCCGCAGGATTCTATCAAAATGATTCATGTGGGCGGTGTTGCGTATGCCGTGAACGAACTTCGCATTGGTAGCGTATTGGCACGGTCCGGATACGCGGCAAATCTCAAGATGCTTGTGAACAATATGGAGCCGTTCACAGCGTTACAATGCAGATTGCTGCTTCCATCTGTTTTGAAGTTTGTGAACGGTTCGTCAAAGCTCCTGTCGAGGGGGGTGGATCAGACCATTGCGGCCGATACAACAGGGTCTATTCTTAATGTCCTCTGTTTCTCTCCATCGAACACTGCATTCCGCGGCACCGAAGGAGAAGTTTGTGAAATGACGTTCCAAGTGTCCGGGCAGGGAGGAACCTATCCGATCGTGTTGGAATCGAGCACTCTTGCCGATAGCGCCGGAACCAATATCGCGTCAGCCTCATACTCGGGATCGTTGGAAATATCCTCTCCGTTACTCAGCCTGAACCAAAGTAGCGTACACGTGGGAAGGGTCTCCATCAAAGACACCGCTCGTTTTCAGATTACAATTTCCAACTCCGGTACCGATACGTTGGTAGTAACGTCATTAAGCAGTAACAATGCGGCTTATCAGTGCGATTTTGGTGTTCCGGCTTTTATACTTCCCACGCAGTCACTACCAGTCAATGTCAGTTTCCATTCGATCTCTGAAGGCCTGCAGGAGGGAGTGATTACCATTCGGAGCAACGACGTAGGTGGAGATCCATCGCATATTAATCTCTCAGCAACCGTCTTTTGTCCCAACGAGTTGAAAGCGACGAAAGGAATTGGGTTCAGGCGCAAACAAGGGATGATAGAACTGCGATTAGAGAACACGAAACGTATTGCTGCAGTCCAAGCAGATATTTCCATTCCTTTAGGGTTGACAACAGAAAAGGATTCGATCCATTTGACAGAGCGCAAGCGCGATCACGTCTCCCTCTGCAGCGAAATTGCGCCCGGAATGTTTAGGTTCATTGCTTATTCTCCATCGTTACTCCCATTTTCCGGGGATTCGGGTGTTTTGATTGATGTACCCGTTTTGGATGGTAATTCGCCCGCAGTTTTTGGCATCGGCCTGAGCAACGTTATCTTGAGTGATACAAGTGGCCACAATGTTGCGACTGGCTTCGAGAGTGATATCTATAGTGTTGTAAACCAGTTGCCGACATTCACCCAAAAATTGCCTGATACTACGATTGGCAATAATAAGGCGATGACATTTGCATACAGTGGGGTGGATCTGGACGGAGATACTTTGAACTTTGTATTACGGTCGGGGCCTGCTGGAATGACAGTTTCAGCCGCTGGATTGCTGACATGGTATTCGAACTTCGGTCAATCAAGCGCTGACACGATTGTTGTCTCTTTATCGGATGGAATTTCAATAACAAGTGACACTGCGGTCATCAGAAACTCTGATGTGCTTTCACTCGGAATAACATCTTTTCAAGCGGTCGCGCATGGCAACACTGTTCTGATGAAATGGGCAACAGCGGCCGAATCGAATTGCTTCGGATTTCGAGCCGAACGGAGAAAACAAGGGGATTCTAATAGGTTTGACTGCGCGTTCGTCTCGAGCCCAGGAACGTCCAATTCTCCGCGCGAGTACTCCTGCACCGATCAAGTGTCTGACCTTGGCATCTATGCGTATCGCATCAAACAACTTTACAATGACGGAACATGCAGGTTCTCTGGAGAAGTGGAGATCGAGATTGCGACTCCTGTCGACTTTCGACTTGAACAGAACTTTCCCAACCCGTTCAATCCATCAACGACGATCCGGTTTTCGCTTCCGGTTCGGAGTAGGACAAGACTTCAACTATCGAATACCGTTGGACAGATACTTTCAGAGATCGTGGATGAAGAATTACCTGCAGGTAGCCATGAAAGAACGTGGAATGCCGGACTCGCTTCTGGCCTTTACTTCTATAGGCTTCAAGCAATCTCGGTTGATGATCCCAGCAAGCGTTTTGTGGATGTCAAGAAGATGTTGTTGCTAAAATAGAAGTCGAAAAAGGTACTTAAATCAGAAGGCCCTGGCCAGGACCAGGGCTTAATAAAGGTAAGTCAAGTGTTGTCAATTCTGTTGGCAGAACCAAGAAACCTTCCGAGATTCCTCAATAAAACAGTGCATGGCGTCTGCTCGAGAAGCAGATATCTTGTTTCTTGATCGCATTCTTGCCTCCGACTCAGCAGGACAAGGGACGCGATCTCTAGCCAGGACGCATATTTTTTGACTCTTTATGGCCCGCCCCTCAGCTTGGATAGTGGGCAGCGTTTAGCGATAATCAACATAAGAGCCCCTTGAAAATCGTTAAACAACTCTGAGGCAGCGAATTATACGAGTCAAAGACGCATCATCTCTGAAAAAGGATTAATCCTTTTTTCATCCTTTCGGATGATTGCCCAGGTTTACTTCACTCTGTAGATTGGTTTACATTCAAGCCCGTTCAATTGTCCGAACTTCTGGACGCAATACATCTTTCATCAATCTAAAGGAGGCAAGCATGAAGCGCTCGTTTGTCAAAATAGTCTCTAGCATATTAATTGCGGTCCTTCTGACGACTGCAGTTGGATGTTATGGTTCTTTTCAGTTGGTGAACAAAGTCTACAAGTTCAATGGCGGGCTCGGCAGCAAATTCGTCAACGAGCTTGGATTTCTCGTTATGGTCATTATCCCTGTTTATGGTGTGGCAACTTTTATCGACGTGGTGATTCTCAACACGATCGAATTCTGGACAGGCAAAAATCCAATGACTCTGAACGATGGGACACGGACGATTTCCGTGCCTGATGGCAACCTGACGATAAAGAACACAAATGGATCGTACGAGTTCACTCAGATCATCAACGGGAGAGAAGAACGTGTCCGTGTTGAGACCAGCAGTGGTATCACTATCGCCAAAGATCAAACAGGCAACGTTTTGGCGAAGAGTGTACGCACCGCGGACGGAGGCGTGATGGTGTATGATGCTTCAGGTACTCTTGTGAGTGCTCTGTCAAACACACAAGTGGAGTCTATGGTGGCAGCCAAGTAGCATCCCATCGCTCCCAATCTCTACGTGTAATTAAGCTTATCAAAAGAACTTCAGTTCTTGGCAGGATTCTGGTGGGATCATTGCCAAGGTTACCGCAAGAAAGGCTTGGAGCCATCCAAGCCTTTCTTGTTTATTGGTGCTTCCTGGTCCTGCCCGGTTTGGCATTTGTAGCTTATCCGAGTCAATTTCATGTATATCCTCGTTGAGTGAAACATTCTGAGTATAATTAATGCATTGAGATGCAACACGACAGAGGAGGTACGAAATTCAAATGCCGTGAAATATCACTTCCCTGTGTGAAAGACTATTGTTATGTCGCGGGATGAACATAGAAATAATCGACGGGCTCCACGCAGTGGCTTCGAGAGCTACCATTGACATGTCTTACCGCCGATGTCTTGGAATTTGTTTGCCGAGTGATGTAGTACGGTCCGTTTGAAAGCGTCAGCTTTCGACGGAATTCTGAGCGCGTGAAGTTTTCGTGGGGGGGAAGGTGCTGGATTGCGTTAATTTGTTCTTTTGGATTTGTTCGGTGTCGTTAAATCCACTTGTTTGATTGGCAACAATTCTTGATAACACTCCCAGGGATTCAGTAATGACTGAGACTGCCTGATATTCCCGCCTCATCTTAAGAAAGTATTCGCGAAACTGCTCCTTCTTATCAGGTCCCGACAATCGTTGGGCAAATCCGTCACCGTTATCGATCAACAAAGATAATGCTGCCAGTGCTGTGTTGACTGTTTGGGTTAGTGAGGAAACGGATTCGTGAATCGAAGCAAGCGAGGCGAGATTGTTCTCATCAGGATTCAACCGGCCTTCCTCAAGCCGATCATTTCTTCGTTTACTGCTCCCTGGGAATTCGCTGCCCGGCTTCAGTTCAATCAACGACATACAGACTCTTCCTCTCATTGCTTCTGAATTGCGGTCAAACCCAATTCCTTGTGCGGCACCATCATCACGAGACAAATACGGGAGCTTTAAGCATAGAATCAACATGATTGAATACGGATGTTGAGCATCCGTACAAAACCGGATACCCGACGAGAGTAGGATGGAAGCCTTGGACGCCACCCGGGATGTTGAGGTTGAGGATGGCCACAACTATCTATTAGCCATCAGGACTCATTTGGCATGGAGACGACTATGCGCGTATGGTGCGAAACGAAAAACCCAGCGTCTCTCGACGCTGGGTTTGAGCTGAAACAGCCATGAGGAATATCAAGAATTATCAAAAGAACACTGGCTTACAGTGGTTTCGCCTTATTGTCTTCAAGTATTTTAGGCCTTATTTCCTGCGCAACTTCTTTGACGTCGTTGATCTCGTGTTCAACGGAATCCTGAATATCTTTTGTTGCCTTTTTGAATTCTCGGATACCTTTTCCCAAACCCTGCGCGATCTCCGGAATCTTCTTGGGACCGAAGAAAATCAAAATGAACACAAGGATAAGAAGAATCTCGCCACCTCCAAGATTACCAAACATACCGAATTCCTCCCGTTAAAGACTGTTCCAATGTTGATTGTGAGAATCCGCTATCCAATACCTGCTTCCGTCCTGAAATCTGAAGCGACTGAACAGGGATTTTAATAATTGTACAACGATCCACAACAGACTTAGTTCCCGGGGTCCTATCAATTTTGGGAATGTTGTCAATTAAACACTTTACCCTTTTGATCTTCTTATCAAGTAAACCTCTCTTCGAGTGTGATACTTTCCGTTTAACTCATACGGTTCATTCTTGAATTCGATAGTACTGTCAGGTATTCGATGAACACGTCACATCACATGGCCGCGGTTGTGCGGATCGAATAAGCGAGGTGAGCATAAAGGGATCTTGACTCCCGATGATCGCGGATCAGATCACCGAAACGCAGTACGCTGAGAGATGAGGAGAACGAAATTGAGAAATCCAAACTCTGGTTTCGTGACAATATTTGGAGATGAGTTGGCAGAGTCACTTTTGATCCTCGAAGTCATCGTGTCTTGACAACATCGTTGTCAAAAATGAGAGTGCTGTTCGGAAGATTTCTTTTGTTTGGAGCAAATCTCCTTTATATTAATACGGTGCATTGTGGCACCCTATGAAGTGAAAGCGAAAACACTACTGATCGATAGCTCTTCCATTCGGAGATAGGACTCTAAAACACTTTGCAGAGACTGCTTCCGTCTTAAGCAAGATTCACAAACTCATGAGAAACCTTGCGAGCAAAAAAGAAGTTTAGAAAACTCTAACCTTCATATCTCATCAGCCCCGAGGCAACGCTTCAAGGAACACAGCTTTGAAGTGTTGTATCCAGCCGCTTCACTTCTCAGTTAAGGCACGGAGATTGTGCGTGCCTTCTTTCACGTCGATAACACGGAACTCGAAGAATCTCTCGTTACAGCGCAATCTGTCGGTGATCCGAATGACATCAATTCCGCCGTTGCGAATAATTCCACAACAGGTTTTGAGTGACAGTGTAGAGAAGGACCAAATTCCAGAACACACCCAGCCGATTGCTCGCAGAGAATCGTAGGTACTTCGCCCTTCAGAATCTGTTTACATTTTCGAAAAGGAGCTGGTATGGATGAGACTCAAACGTTATCTCACGAACTCGATGAAATAGACTCCATTGTCACAAAGCACAAAGGTCATCACGGCGAGTTGTTGAGCATTCTTGAAGAAACGCAACTTTGCACCGAAGGGAAATTTCTCTCAGAAGATGCCCTCAATCGTGTTGCCCTCCGAACGCACGTCCCGCTCTCAAGGATCTACAACGTCGTTACCTTCTTTTCTTTCTTCAATCTAAAACCGCAGGGTAAGCATACAATCACCGTTTGCCGGGGAACCGCATGCCATACAAAGGGCTCGAAGGCATTGCTGGACGACCTTGGTTTGGTTCTCGGCTGCAGCAAAGAGCTTCAGGACGGTGATGCGTTCTTTACGACACGAGACAATCATTTTACCATTTCAACGGTGGCTTGTTTCGGTCAGTGCGCACTTGCCCCGGTGGTTGCTGTCGATGGGGTCATTCACAGCAATATCACAACTTCAAAATTGCAGAAGCTGTTGAGGAAACTCTCCAGCGGGAGGGTTACATCATGAAGATCTATGATGCTCCAACATTGGACGCGATCCGGCAACGCGGCCTGAAGAAACTTCTTCCGGATATTCCAAAGATATCGGTGGGAATGGGAACGTGCGGTCTCGGCAACGGTGCGCGTGAAGTATTTGAGAGCCTTGAAAACGTTATCAGCGCGAAGAGTGCGAAAATCCAGCTTTCTTCCGTCGGATGTTTTGGTTTTTGCGCCGAGGAAACTCTGGTCAATTGTTATCTCCCTGGCTTTCCTTTGGTCATTCTCCATAAGGTCACTCCTCGAGACGCAGAAAATATTGTCGACACCCTTGCGAAAGGGATCATGCCCCTCAAGAAAGCGTTGTGTAAACTCGAACGCTGGAATTTCTTCACTTCGAAGATTGAATTCGGCACAGGTCTCCCGAGTGTCCCGCTCTGGAATGAGCTTCCTTTCTTCAAAGGTCAAAAGAAAATTGTACTTCGCGAATCAGGATTGATAAACCCCGAGGATATCGAAGAATATATCGCCGTCGGTGGTTATAGCGCCTTGCTCAAGGCACTCACACAAATGACACCGGAATCCGTTCTTGCTGAAATCCACGCTTCGAAATTGCGTGGAAGAGGAGGTGCGGGCTTCCCGACAGGTGTCAAATGGGAATTGATGAGAAAAGTGGAATCCGATAAGAAGTACATCATCTGTAACGCCGATGAAGGAGATCCCGGTGCTTACATGAATCGGAACGAAATCGAAAGCGATCCCCACGCGCTGATCGAAGGAATGCTCATCGGTGCTTATGTGATGGGTGCGTCCGAAGGAATCATGTATGTGAGGGCGGAATATCCGCTTGCAGTCCAACGATTCAAAAAAGCGGTGGCTGCCGCAAGGGAACGCGGATTCATCGGCAACGGCATCTTTGGATCGACGTTCAACCTCGAGCTTTCTTACGTTGAAGGTGCCGGAGCGTTTGTCTGTGGAGAAGAAACGGCTCTTATAGCGTCGATTGAAGGAAGGGCGGGAAGACCTGTTCCCAGACCTCCTTATCCCGCGCAAAAAGGGTTATGGGGCAAACCCACGAATATTAATAATGTGGAGACGTGGTTCAATATCCCCGTCATTGTCACCATTGGCGGCAAAGAGTTCGCGAATTTTGGCACGGAGAAGAGCACGGGGACAAAAGTGTTTTCTCTTGTCGGCAAAATTAAAAATACCGGGCTTGTGGAATTGCCACTGGGTACACCGCTGCAAAATATTATTTACCAAATGGGCGAAGGCACAGGCACGAAAAAGAAAATACGGGCCGTTCAAACCGGCGGTCCTTCAGGCGGTTGTATTCCGATCGAACACTTCAATACTCCCGTCGATTACGAATCGCTCACGAAGCTCGGCACCATCATGGGTTCCGGCGGTATGGTGGTCATGGACCAGGACAATTGCATGGTGGATGTTGCGAGATACTTTGTTGAGGTCACATACAATGAATCCTGTGGCAAGTGCACTCCGTGCAGAGAAGGTCTCGCACAGTCACTCGCGCTCCTCAACAAGATTACGCACGGGGAGGCGACCATGGAGGACCTCGACACACTGGAGAGGCTTTCCTATGTCATTCGGGATTCGGCATTATGCGGTCTCGGCCAAACGAGCTCAAATCCGGTGTTGAGTACACTGAAGTACTTCCGGGATGAGTATGAAAAGCACATCGTCCAAAAGCGGTGCAAAGCCGGTGTGTGCGATAATCTCTTTATGGCTCTTTGTGAGAACAGTTGTCCACTGCACATGAACATCCCCGGATACCTTCAACTTCTGAAGGAATTGAGACTCGAAGAGGCGTTTGAATTGACGTTGCGGGACAACCCGTTGCCTGGCACCGTGGGTCGAATCTGTTATTTCCATTGTCAGATGCGATGCCGTAGAGACATGGTGGACGATCCGGTATCACAAGGGGAAATCCACAGATACCTTGCCGACACGATGTACAAAATGGGGAGAGAGAAAGAGATCTATCAGCGCCTGATCAAGGAAAAACTTTCTGCCACAGGAAAGAGCGTTGGCATCGTCGGTGCCGGACCAGCAGGCCTGACCGCAGCATACTACCTTGTTCGCCTTGGCCACAACGTAACGATCTATGACAACCACGCAAAAGCGGGAGGGATTCTTCAATATGGAATTCCTGCATATCGATTGCCAAAAGACGGACTTAACAAAGAATTGGAGCTCTTCAAGAAACTCGGCGTCAAATTTGTTTTCAATACAAGGATCGGAAAGGACGTCGCGTTCAAAACTCTCCAGAAACAACACGACGCCGTATTTCTCGCTGTTGGCGCTCAAAAAGATGTAGAATTTGAAATCGACGGAAGGGATCTCGACGGAGTGATGCAGGGATACGAATTCCTTGAGGACTTCGCCATAGGAAAGAAAATTCATTTGGGACAAAAAGTGGTCGTCGTCGGCGCTGGAAACGTTGCGATTGATGCCGCGAGGTCTTGTCTGAGACTGGGCGCAGATGTAACAATCGTCTATCGCAGAGACAGGGATGAGATGCCAGCGAATGAACACGAAATTAAGGACGCGATCGATGAAAATATCCATTTTATGTTCTTGTCGGCGCCACACAGGATAGTTGGCGATGCGAAAGGAAAAGTAACCGGCCTCGAGATCCGTAAAATGAAATTCGACGGGTTTGATAACACTGGGAGGAAAAGGCCGATTGAAACGGGAGAGATGGCTGTCGTGGAGTGCAACAAAGTTATTCTCGCCGTTGGAGAAAAGGTCGATTTTGAACCCGCAAAAGAAATCGGATTGGAATTGCGTAAGAACGGTGCCATCCGGGTCCATCAACCAGCGTGCCGAACCAATCTGCCGAAAATCTACGCAGGAGGCGATGCAGTCACCGGGCCTGCGACTGTGTCTGAGGCAATGGGTCTCGCGCGACAAGCAGCGGAGGCCATAGACTTCGACCTGATGAAAGAGAAACGGTTCCATCGGTTATTCAGGGATTTCAAATACAAAGATGAAATCATTGTTGAGCCGGAGGGAAAGAACAAGATTGACCCCAAAAAGCTTCCAGTCAGGGAACGCATTTCCAGCTTCCAGGAAGTCCTTTCAGGGTACTCAGGTGAAGAAGCAATGCAGGAGGCGATTCGCTGCCTTCGTTGTGACGTCAAATGCCAAGAACAAGTGGACAACTAAGAGGATCCCATGGAAGAGAAT
The DNA here is from genome assembly GCA_964579855.1 of uncultured Ignavibacteriaceae bacterium. Taxonomy (GTDB): domain Bacteria; phylum Bacteroidota; class Ignavibacteria; order UBA10030; family UBA10030; genus JADGQA01. The sequence goes on from CAZOIM010000052.1 coordinate 16,058, forward strand.
CTGGTAAACATAAAAATCAACGGGAGCGACTACACAGCTCCACAGAGCATGACGATCCTTGATGCGTGCAAGCGTTCAGGGATTGCGATACCAACGCTGTGCTACATGGAGGATATTTCGAGGAACGCATCGTGCGGCGTGTGCCTGGTTGAAGTCAAGGGTGCTCGGTCTCTGGTGCGTTCTTGCTCAACGTGCGTGCGGGAAGGTATCGAGATCGTAACAAGTTCGCAGCGCATTCGGGATGCAAGAAGGACAAATGTCGAATTGTTGCTCGCAAACCATCCAAAGGATTGCTTGTCCTGCTTACGTAATCAGAATTGCGAATTGCAGTCAATGGCTGCAGATCTGGGTGTTAAAGACGACCGCTTCGGAAGAACCAAGAAGATCGAAGTGCTTGATACCACGTCTTCGTCGCTAGTGCGAGATCCCAACAAATGCATTTTGTGCGGTAGGTGCATCGCAGTATGCCAAAATGTGCAAACGGTATCGGCCATCGGATTCTCAAGGCGTGGAATCAGGACAAAAATCGCCACCTACATGGATAAAGGTCTTGGGAATGTGGCTTGCACCTACTGTGGACAATGTGCCCTGGTTTGTCCCACGGGTGCTATTGTTGAAGTAGACGACACAGATGCCGTGTTTGAGGAGATCGGAAATCCTGATAGAGTCGTCATAGTACAGACGGCTCCGGCCATCCGGGTCGGAATTGGTGAAGCAATGGGAATGGCCCCTGGCAGCCTTGTCACTGGTCAGATGGTCGCCGGATTGAGAAGGCTTGGATTCAACAAAGTGTTCGATACGCAGTTCGCTGCCGATCTCACAATCATGGAGGAAGGTTACGAACTCATCGGCCGGATAAAGAACAAAGGCGTTTTACCGATGATCACGTCCTGTTCCCCGGGTTGGATCAAGTTTGCCGAACATTTCTTTCCCGAATCGCTTGCCCATCTTTCCTCGTGCAAATCTCCACAACAGATGTTTGGCGCTTTGGCAAAGACATATTATGCGGCTAAAATGGGTATCGATCCGAGAAAGATTGTCGTTGTCTCGGTAATGCCTTGCACGGCCAAGAAATATGAAGCGAAACGTCCGGAGATGATGAGCGCCTTCGAGTACTGGAAGGATAAGAAAGCCTGGTCTCAGGACGATGAATTCTACGACGTTGATTACGTCTTGACGACACGAGAACTCTCGCGGATGTTCAAAGAGTCAGGCATTCAGTTCTCATCTTTGCCCCAGGAGGATTTTGACCACCCACTAGGCGAATCAACAGGCGCTGCGGTCATTTTTGGTGCTACCGGTGGAGTCATGGAAGCCGCTCTTCGGACGGCGTATGAAGTAGTCACTGGGGCAAAGCTCCCGGAAATCAATTTCCTTCCGGTGCGGGGTATGGAAGGAATCAAGGAAGCTCAGGTGGATATGAATGGTTTAACCGTGAAAGTCGCAGTTGCTCACACATTGAAGAACGCCAGGGTTCTTTTTGATCAAATCGAAAAGGGTGAATCACCGTACACGTTTATTGAAGTAATGACCTGTCCCGGCGGGTGTCTCGGAGGGGGAGGCCAGCCTATCCCTACCACATGGGAAATCAGAAAAAAGCGTGCCGCTTCGATCTACGAAGAGGATCTGAACAAACCTCTTCGGAAATCACACGAGAACCCGCAGATCGCAACATTATATCAAGAGTTCCTCAAGGAACCTCTTGGCGATCTTTCCCACCATTTGCTTCACACATCGTATGAAAAGCGAGGGATTCTTGCGTGGAAGACGAATGGAGCGAAGAAAAAAGAGCCGGAGCACGCTGTCCACGAGTGAGATTGTATTGATGAGGAGACGCTGGGTCTATCGATGGTGTTGTTACGCGTGGGGGATTATTTCCGTCCTCCACGCTCCGATTTCTTATTCCCAATCCGTTACTCTCTCGGGCGCGATCGTTGAAGCCTTGACACTTCAACCCATTTCCAACGTGATTGTCGTATTGCAGGAAACAGGTCAAAGAACTCACACCAACGAAATAGGCCGCTTTACCTACAGGGATCTGACTTCAGGAAGTTATACCATTTCGGTTCATCATATCGCCTATTTGGAAACAGAACGGCGTGTTGTCGCATCACAAGGAATCCGCGACAGTATAGTGATACAACTTCACCCGTCTATTCTTCGATCGGAAGAAGTCATCGTCCGCAGCACTCGGTCATCTTCATTTGCCAGCGAGAGCCCTTTCCCGGCAGAAGTCCTCACTTCGGCCCGGCTCTCTGAGCATCCCGCCGTTACGATATCCGACGCATTGGCAAAGTTACCCGGGATTTCCTTGGTTCGGGACGGTCCGTGGGAAACGACAGTCTCAATTCGAGGATTGAGCCGATCAAACATCGTCACGTTAATTGATAACACAAGGATTGAAACGGCAAACGACATATCGGGAGCCCTTTCTCTAATCAATTTGCACGATCTGGAAAGAGTCGAAGTGAACAAATCGGCTGGTTCAGTTCTTTACGGCACTGGTGCATTGGGAGGTATCCTCCACTTGGTGTCAAAACGTCCCTCGTTTTCAGATGACTTTCGGTCCGATGCAGAGTGGACGGGCAGTATCTCGAGTGTCGATGGATGTCTTTCCCAATACCTCGCTCTGGATGGCTCAACGGATCGCTACGCCA
>CAZOIM010000053.1:0-18505 GCA_964579855.1 uncultured Ignavibacteriaceae bacterium
AATTACCCATGAAGCTGCCAAATGTCACGCACCCACTGCGGTCCAGAATCCGGGGAACGAAATATCTACGCATTCTGCATTCCGGATCGTGATTCCCGGGATTCGAAGTCCCGCGACTCCAAATGCCATCGCGATACGGTGATCGTCATAGCTTTCGAGTTCACGTCCAATCAAACCCGTTTTCGATTGAAACGCAAATCCGTCCGGGTATTCCTCGACATCGATCCCCAAGAGCCTCATATTCCTCACAATGGCAGATATTCTGTCGGATTCCTTGTGGCGAAGTTCCCCCGAATCGTGCAAAGTGAATGATCCCTTTCCGAACATTCCGAGGACCGCGAGCATCGGTATCTCATCGATGAGCAATGCAACACTCTCCCCTTTCAGCGTAATATCTGAGTGAACGTTGGAAGTACTCACAACGATGTCACCCATCGGTTCCCCCCCCTCTTCCACTTCGTTTTTCACTTCGAGGGACACATTCATTTTTCGGAAAACATCCAGGACTGCTGTTCTGGTTTTGTTGAGGCCTACATTTCGTAAGGTAAGCCGCGAATTCGGGATAATGGACGCTGCGGCAATGAGAAACGTCGCCGCAGAAATATCCCCCGGGATGTGTCCATCACGAGGGATGATTTTTTGACCACCCTTAATTTCAATCGCTCGTTTCTTTCCACGTGTTTGTATCTTGAGGCCCAACATTCGTTCCGTGTGGTCTCGTGTCGGTGTCTCTTCGATCACGCGGGTAATGCCGTCGGTATACAGTCCTGCGAGGAGAATTGTCGATTTGACCTGGGCACTGGGCAGGTTAAGCTCATACTCAATAGGCCGAAGGTTGTACGTTGAAGAAATTTGCAGCGGAGCGGTAAATTCGGCTGATCCCGCAATGTTCGCTCCCATCAACCGCAAGGGTTCAATGATCCTCTTCATTGGTCTCTTGCTCAACGAAGGATCGCCCACAAGTACAGAATCAAACCTTTGCCCCGATAAAATACCCGATAGCAACCGCATGGTTGTTCCTGAGTTCCCGGCATTCAATGGCACTGTGGGCTTTTTGAATCCTCTTGGACCTTTGCCGTGAATGACTATTTCCGAATCCGTCTTATCGAATTGTACGCCCAGCGTTTCAAGACACGAAAGCGTGCTTTTCACATCAGCTGCATTTGAAAGGCCGCGAAGCCGCGTCACGCCTTCAGCAAGCGCTCCGATCATAAGGGCTCGGTGGGATATTGATTTATCCCCTGGTACTGAGCGTTCGCCCTGTAATCCGTTTGATGGATGTATATGTAGGTCCATAATGAAAAGTCCTCACACGTCGTGACGTGGATTCTGTCACACCGATTGTGAGGACTCTATAGATGGTTTTGTCCGTCTATCAACGACGCGGTCTGTCGTGTCCGCCTCTTTCTCTTGGGCCATGCTCTTGTCGTTCACGTGCCCGTTTTTGTATTTCTTCTGCAGCATTCTCGCCACCCGGCAGAAGCGCTTTTCGGCTGAGAACAAGCCTGCCTTCGCTGTCGATATTGATGAGTTTTACTTCAATGGTGTCGCCAAGCTTGACGACATCATCGACCTTGTTTACACGATTGACATCCAGTTGGGAGATATGAACAAGGCCTTCCTTCCCTGGTAGAATCTCGACAAAGGCTCCGAACTCCATGATTTTCTTCACTGTGGCTGTGTAGACCTTTCCAATTTCCGGACTCTCAGTCAATCGTTGGATAGCTCGAAGTGCGGCGTCTGCGGAAGACTTCTCAACGGCCGCAATAGTAACTGTTCCATCGTCTTCTATGTTGATTTCCGCGCCACTCTCCTTTACAATCTGTCGTATATTCTTGCCTCCCGGTCCGATCAATGGCCCGATCATATCTACCGGAATCATGACAGTTTGCAGGCGAGGAGCAAATTGCGAAAGCTCTGTGTGCGGCTTCTCAATAGTCTTGGCCATGATTTCGAGGATATGGAACCTGCCATCTTTCGCCTGCTGCAGCGCTGTTTCCAAAATGTCAAAGGAAATTCCCTTGATCTTTATATCCATCTGAAATGCCGTAATACCATTCGTCGTCCCGGCAACCTTGAAATCCATGTCTCCCAGGTGGTCTTCGTTCCCCAGGATGTCACTCAGGACTGCCACTTGATTTCCCTCTTTGACAAGGCCCATAGCAATTCCGGCGACGGGCCGTTTCAGGGGTACACCCGCGTCAAATAATGCCAGGCTGCCTGCGCAGACAGTCGCCATCGAGGACGATCCGTTCGATTCCAGAATATCCGAAACGACACGTACTGTGTAAGGGAATTCTTTTTCGTTTGGAGAAACGTTCTTCAGTGAGCGCTCGGCAAGATTGCCGTGTCCGATTTCCCTTCTCCCCGTTGAACCAACGCGTCCAACTTCTCCAACGCTGAAGGGAGGGAAATTATAATGGAGCATGAATCGCTTGGTCGTATCAGGGAACAAGCCTTCCAGGACCTGTTCATCAAGTTTGGTGCCAAGGGTTGCAGTGGTGAGACTCTGGGTCTCGCCTCTTGTAAAGAGGGCGGAGCCGTGAGTCCTCGGCAATAATCCAATTTCGCAAGTGATGGGCCGGATATCTTTTAGTCCCCGTCCATCAAGCCGCTTTTTCTCATTCAGGATGGTCGAGCGCATTGCCCGCTTTTCGATACCGTGAACAACTTCATCGATGTCAACTTCGCGTTCAGGATATTTTTCCGCGAGTGCCTTACGAACATCCGCATAGATTGCGTTGGTAGTTTCCGAACGCTCTTCTTTTTTCAATACTGTACGGCTCAATTGCCTGAGCTTTTCACCGGCAAGGGCTTCAACGTCGGCAATCATCTCCGTCGTAATGGAAGAAGGTACGATTGCTCTCTTTTCTTTGTGGATTTCAGCAGCAAGTTCCACCTGCACCGCACACAATGCCTTGATGGCATCGTGTCCGACTCTGAGAGCGTCCAGCATATCCTTTTCGGATATTTCTTTGGATTCACCTTCCACCATGACAATGGAATCGCTCGTACCGGCAACGGTAACGTCGAGGTCGCTCTTCTCAAGATCAGAGAATGTCGGGTTGATGATCCAACGTCCATCGATACGACCAACGCGTACTTCAGCGATCGGGCCGTCAAAAGGAACGTCTGAAACCATAAGTGCGGCCGAGGCAGCACAAGCACCCAGAACATCTCCATCGCGTTCCTTGTCCGAAGAATACACAGTCACGAGGACCTGCGTTTCATTACGATAGTTCTCAGGGAACATGGGCCGAATTGGCCGGTCGATAAGGCGGGAAGAGAGAATTTCCTTTTCGGTAGGACGACCCTCCCGCTTGAAGAACCCGCCAGGAATCTTTCCACCTGACGCCGCTTTCTCACGGTATTCCACCTGAAGCGGGAAGTAGTCCGAACCTTCTTTGGCCTCTCGCTCGCTGACTACTGTTGCGAGTACCATCGTATCCGCATAGGTTACCATCACTGCACCGTCAGCCTGTTTGGCGAATCTCCCTGTTTCGAATGAAAATGTTTTTCCTTCGACTGTAATTTCCTTTGATACCATACTCTTTACCCTTTAGTGTGTTCGTTGTCCCGCATGATGAATATTTGCAAATGCAGGAGGATAGCCCGATTTACTTTCGTATTTCGAGTTCTTGAATGATTTTTCTGTAACGTTCGATGTCTTTGCGCATAAGGTAGTCGAGAAGTTTCCGACGTTTTCCGACCATCTTCAGCAATCCGAGTCGTGAATGATGGTCCTTTTTGTGGGCGCTGAAATGGGGCGATAGCTCATTGATGTGTGCAGTGAGAATTGCTATCTGCACTTCCGGCGTGCCAGTATCTGTTGGACCTTTGCCAAATTTCTTCGTGAATTCGGCTTTCTGATCTTTTGTCATCGGCATTGTGTTTCCTCAGAATTGTGTTCCGTTGTGATTGTAGTTCAATTCGTGTTTATGTTTTGATATGTTTTCTGCAAACGCAAACTCTCTTCCTTGTCAAGCTTCATTTGTTGAATTAATTGATCAGCATTCTCAAACTTGATTTCGTCCCGTAATCTCTTGTGCATCGCAACACGGATTTCAGAGCCATAAATGTCTTCTTCGAAATTCAAGATGAAGACTTCAAGGATGCGATCCCCTCCCGTACCAAATGTCGGTCGGACACCAACGCTTGCAATTCCCGAATGCCACTTGTCGTCTTGTCTGACTCCAACAAAATAGATTCCATTTTTTGGAATTATCTTCTTGGATGAGAGTGGGCGAACGTTTGCCGTCGGAAAACCAAGAGTCCGGCCTCTCATATCGCCTTTCACCACCGTCCCATCCAAAGAATAGGGTCGACCAAGTAATACTCTGGCGTTCTCCACATCTCCGAGCATAAGGGAATCACGAATCGTTGTACTATTGACCACCTTGTCGTTCAAAAGGACTTGCTTCACTGCGAAACTGGAATAGCCAAATTCCTTGCCCAAGGTCAACATTTCCTGAATGCTCCCTTCGCGATCACGTCCGAAATGGTGGTCGTAACCTTCTACAATTTCGCTAACGCCTATCCCATTTACAAGATACTTCAGGTAGAACTCTCGTGCCGTCATCCGCGAAAAATTGTAATCAAAAGCTATGGTAAAGAACAAATCGACACCGAGATTCCCGGCAATTTCCTGCTTTTCCGCGAGCGAAGTCAGTATTGGAACCCCTTTTTGTTTGCCGACAATCTCTCTCGGGTGAGGTTCAAATGTGACGAGAACGCTCCTGCCATTTCTCCTTATTGCGCGCTGCACCACCTCGCGGATGATTTCCTGGTGGGCCAGATGCATGCCGTCGAACGATCCCACCGTCACCACGGAATTTCTATCGTGTGTAATCTCGCTAAGCAGGTTCGCTGACTTCATACTGCTGTTGACGCCTGCTTTCGATGGTTTGACGAAGGGTTACCAAATCACTGATACTCATCGCGTCTTCGACGCGATAACTTCCAATACGCGTTCTTCGGAGGGATCGAAGAGTGCATCCGCACCCAAGTTCGTTTCCCAAATCTTCGACCAGCGTCCTGATATAGGTTCCCTTTGAACACACGACATTAAACTCAACGATCGGGGGTGAGAATTTTGTAATTCGAAAATCAATGATCTCAATTTCTTTTGCCGGTCGTTCGACACTTTTGCCTTTGCGGGCATAACGATACAGCGGTTTGCCGTCAAATTTCGCCGCAGAATACATTGGCGGTGTCTGCCAGATCTTGCCGAGAAACTTCGTAATGGCCCTTTCCATGATTTCCTGGCTCACGCCCGAAAAGTCTTTGGTCTCAAAAACATGTGTTTCGGAATCGAAACTGGCAGTCCTCGCCCCCATTTCAAAACTGCCACTGTATTCTTTTTCCTCCAGCTGAAAAGAATCCAGAGTTTTTGTTTTTCTCCCGGTGCACACGATCAAAAGTCCTGTCGCCTTCGGATCCAGGGTCCCTGCGTGTCCAACTCTTCTCACTTTGAACAGGACTTTGATCTTCTTCACAGCATCAAACGAACTCCAGTCGAGGGGCTTATCGACCAGCAGAAACTCTCCCACGTCTTCGAAATCCCAATGGTCTTTTGTTACGTGATTCAACTCTCGCCCTCCTCCCTACCGCCCTCTTCCGCCTTGCGGATCTTTCGGAAGAGTTTTTCGAGATTCATGGCGTTATCCATTGTCTCGTCCAGATAAAACACGATGGATGGTGTAAATTTCAGCCGGACGTTATGGCCGAGTGTCTGACGCACAAACGGTTTTTGCGATTCCAGCAAGCCCAGTGTCTTTTGTTTTTGTGCTGTATCCCCGAATACACTGACGTAAACTTTTGCGATTTTCAAATCGGGGCTCATACGGACTTCGGTCACCGTAATTAAGCCGTATACATTCATGTCAAAATTCCGCTGGAAGATAACGCCGATTTCTTCCTTGACAATGGATGCGACTCTCTCCGTACGAACTGACACTGCGCTTATCTCCTATTCCAATGTCCGTTTCGTTTCGACCATCTTGTACGATTCAATGGTGTCGCCGACTTTGATATCATTGAAGTTCAATAAAGAGATTCCACATTCGAAACCCTGGGCAACTTCTTTGACATCGTCCTTGAAGCGCTTCAACGTGTCCATTGTTCCATCGTAGACCACAATGCCTTCTCGCACAAGTCTCACCTTACTGCTGCGTGTAATGTTCCCATCTTTTACATAGCAGCCTGCAATCGTTCCGACCTTCGAGATCTTGAAAATCTGCCGAACATCGACGGTGGATGTAACTTCCTCCGAAATCGTCGGAGCCAGCATTCCTTCAAGAGCCGTCTTTACCTCATTAATAGCATCATAGATGATATTGTAAAGACGAATATCAACGTGCTCTGTCTGCGCAAGTCGCCGTGCATTGAGATTCGGTCTCACGTGGAAGCCGATGATGACGGCTCGGGATGCTGCTGCAAGCAAGACATCAGTTTCAGAGATTCCTCCGACGCCCTTATGGATGACGTGTACCTGCACTTCTTTCGTTGAAAGACGCATAAGAGAATCTGAAAGAGCCTCTGCGGAACCATCCACGTCTGCTTTTACAATAATCGGCAGATCACGGACCTGGCCTTCCCGTATCTGATTTGAAATGTCATCAAGTGTAATCCGGTGCCGTTGACGGAAATCCTGTTCTCTTTTCAACTGCTGACGTTTGACGCTGATTTCTCGCGTCTCCCGCTCATCGAGGAGGACAACGAACAAATCGCCCGCTTGCGGCATGCCGTCGAGACCTGTTACTTGAACGGGTTGCGATGGATGTGCGACCTCGATACGTTGTCCTCGCTCATCGAACATCGATCGCACTTTGCCGCTCCAAACTCCACAAACAAATGAATCTCCGACTCTCAACGATCCCTTTTGGATAAGGACCGTCGCCGTCGTCCCCTTCGCTTTGTCGAGTTCGGCTTCAATAACAACTCCTCTGGCTTCCCGATCCGGATTTGCTTTGAGGTCCAGGACTTCCGCTTCGAGCAATATCTTTTCGAGCAATTGGTCGACATTCTTTCCTGTCTTTGCAGAAAGAGCGACAACCTGGTGCTTGCCACCCCAATCCTCAACGAGGACGCCTTTATCCGCCAGTTGCTGCTTGATACGGTCGATGTTCGACTCGGGCTTATCGATCTTGTTCAGCGCAACGACGATGGGAACGTTCGCTGCTTGGGCGTGGCTGATAGCTTCTATTGTTTGCGGCATGACGCTGTCATCTGCGGCGACAACAAGAACGACGATATCCGTGACTTGCGCTCCACGGGCTCGCATTGCCGTGAACGCTTCGTGTCCCGGTGTATCCAAAAATGTGATCTTCTTGCCGTTATCAAGAACGACCTCGTAAGCGCCGATGTGTTGGGTGATTCCTCCGGATTCGCCGGCGACGACGTTCGACCTGCGAATGTAGTCGAGGAGCGATGTCTTCCCGTGATCGACGTGTCCCATGATTGTCACAACGGGTGCACGCGGTTTGAGTTCTTCTTCTATATCTTCAACGTCCTTCAGAACGTCCGCAGTAAATTCCTGTTCAAAATCGACCTGGAACCCGAATTCATCCGCTACGATCGAAATGGTATCTTTGTCGAGCCGTTGATTGATGGACACCATGATACCAAGACCCATGACCTTTTGGATAACCTCGGCAACAGATACGTGCATGAGGTTTGCAATCTCGCCGACCGTCACAAACTCAGTGACTCTGATACGTGTCTTGTTAAGTTCCTGTTCTTCCAGGATTCGCTGTTCTTCTTCTTCGCGTTTTTCTTTCTTCTTACGACGAATGGCCGCACGGACGGTCACCGATTCGTCGGTCATTTCCGCAAGAGTCTCCCTGATCGCTTTCTCCACCTCGATCGTGTCCACTTCCGCACGCCGGGATTTCTTTTTCTTTTTACCCTTGAGTTCTTCGTCGTCAGCAGGGACGGGCGCAACCTTAACTTTCTTGCTTTCTTCCCGTATTTTTTTCTTTTTCTTTTTCTTCTTCTTGTCCTCTTCACTTTCGACAGCTTCGACAGGGGCGGGTTTTGCAAACTCCATTTTGCCCTTAATTGTCAAACCTCGCTGCGGACGGGATTGCAGAGCTTCCAACGGGGATTGCGGCGACTTTCTGGCTGTCGGGGCCTCAGTACCGGCGGGAAGAGGCTCTTCGGAAACAACAGGCGAAGCATCAACCTCTTCGTTCGATAATGGCTCCGTTCCTTGCGTTTCAGCTACAAGTTCAGCTTCAACAGGAGCGGATGGCACAATTTCATTAGCACTCTCTTTGATCTCTTCTGGCAATGGAATTTCTTCAACCTTTGCCGGAGGTGCAACGGGGACTTCGTCGGGAGCCACTTTCTTATCAACCTTCTCTGTCGGCTCCTTCTTTCGACTCGTCCGGAATTCCTGCACCTTCTTTTGGTGACGCTCGGCGACATCCTTATCCTTCTTGAAGTGATTCATGATCGCCTGCATCATGTCGTCCGACACAGTCGTCATGTGATTCTTCACTTCAAAACCTTTCTTTCGGAGAAACTCAATAATCGTGTCGCTCGAAAGATTCAGTTCCGTGGAAAGCTTATAGATCTTGATTTTCTTGAACGCTTGTTCCGGCATTGTGGCCTTTTCTCGATTCATGCGTCAAAGAACGGCGCAACGATGTTCGCAGCTATTCTTCTGAACGTTTTGTTTCAGGGCTTGCAGCTTCTTCGTTCTCTGATTTCTCCGTTACAGCTTCTGTGTCTGCCACCGGTTTCGGTGTCGCCACTGGTTTCTGCACATCTCTCGGCTTCTCTTCGCCTTCTTCTTCAATTTCAGCTTCTTCAAGTCCTTTCTTCAGCATTGAAACAATCTCATCGATCTTCTCAGGCTCAATCCCGAGGGTCGTGATCAGTTCCTCCCTCGGCGCTTCAATAACGTCACGGACCGTTTCATAATTCTCATCAAAGAATTTGTGGAACAGGACGTCGCCAAGCTCTTCACGGAATTCCGACAGATCCATATCATACTCTTCCTCGCCGCCTTCCTTGATCACCTGAATTTCAAACCCTGTGAGCTTGGACGCCAACCGCACGTTTTGACCATTCCTGCCAATCGCGAGCGACACCTGATCATTCGCAACGGTAACTGCCGCCTTTTTGTTTTCCTTGTCGAGCTGAATCTCTTTCAGTTTTGCCGGTGCAAGAGCACGCGTGATGAATTGCAGAGGCTCCTCGGCATAATTGATGACGTCGATGTTCTCATTGTTGAGTTCGCGAACAATCGCGTGAATTCGGACACCCTTCATCCCCACACATGCTCCGACGGCATCGATCCGATCATCGTGCGAAAGAACTGCAACTTTCGCGCGATCGCCGGGTTCACGGGCAATTCGCTTGATTTCAATCAAGCCATCATAGATTTCAGGAATCTCGATCTCGAACAGACGCATCAGGAACTGAGGATCTGTCCGTGAAATGATCACAACAGGATTGCCGGCCCCTTTACGCACTTCCTTCACAACCGCGCGCAACGTATCACCCTTTTTGTATCGTTCCTTGTAGATCTGCTCGCTTCGGGGGAGAATCAGCTCGTTCTTGTTGTGGATAACGAGGATTTCACCCTTTCCTTTACGAATCTGGTAGATTTCTCCGACAACAATTTCCCCTAACGAATTGGTATACTCATTGTAGATAGCTTCCCGTTCGATCTCTTTGATGCGCTGGTTGAGGTTTTGTTTTGCACTAATGACGAGCCGGCGGCCAAACGTGTCCAGAGGAACGATTTCGACAAATTCATCTCCTGCCTCGAGCTTCTCATCCGATTTCTTGTTCGCTTCTTTTGCCTCTATCTGTGTGGAAGGGTCTTCGACGACATCGACAACCTGCTTTTCGAGATAGATTTCGATGTCCCCCTTCTCCATATTTACGACGACGTCGAATTTTGCATTGAGCCCATACTTTTTGCGCACCATCATGCCAAAAATATCCTCGATGATTCCGATAAGGATATCTTTGTCGATGCCCTTGTCCCGGGCCATTTGCGCAAACGATTCAACTATTTCGTGGTTCATTTAATCCTCCAAACGGAAATTACCCCGATGACAAGCTACCAGGGTAATTCCTCAATTGATTCAATTATTTTCGAGAACTCGAGCGATTGTGTTTCTTGTTTGTCCGTTGCGAAAGTCAGCTTCTCACCCTCAATTGCTTGGAGCACTCCAGTGAACGAAACGCGCTCATCGCTACGCAAATATTGCACAGTGAATTTTCTGCCCAGGTTTTTCTTGTACTGTCTCAACAACTTCAATGGTCTGTCAATTCCGGGCGAAGAAATCTCCAGTTCGTACGGCTCGTTGATCAAGTTCTGGGCATCCAATACCGCAGCAAACTCTCTGTTTATTTCAGCACACTGTGCGATTGTAATCCCTTCGTCGGTGTCAACGAACGCCTTGATCACCCGTTGTCCACGCTCTTTCTGCTCTTCCATTCCGACCAGGAAAACGTTCCTGGCACTCACAATGGATGTCAGCATTTCTACCAGTTTTGACCACTCTTTTGATGCCACAATCCTTGGACTCCAAAAAAAATAGCCCGTTACAGCGGGCTATACGACGAAACTCACGACTAAATATATGCAAACCACCCAGTAGAAGCAAGTGAATTCGCAACTCCGAGCAGCGAAGACGCCAATGGACTCTTGAATTCAGCTAAAATCTGGGACTTGAATCAATAACGACGAATCATCACTAAAGAAAAGTAAATGATAAACACGCCGTCAGAAGTTGATGAGTCTTTCATGTCTCTTGTAGAATTCATCCACCAATCCGGCAGCTTCCTTCGGATCATCGGTAACAACGAACAGGTCAAGGTCTGCTGGTGAAATCATTCCATCCGAAATCATCCGGGTCTTAATCCAGTCCACAAGTCCTTTCCAGTATTCTGTTCCCATGAGAACAATGGGAAATGGTCTGGTCTTCTTCGTCTGTACCAATGTCAAAGCTTCGAAGAGCTCATCCATTGTGCCGAAACCGCCAGGAAGAACGACAAACCCGTGAGCATACTTCACAAACATTACTTTACGGACGAAAAAATGTCGAAATGTAGCCAGGCGACCCCGATCGATGTAGGGATTTGAGCTTTGTTCATGAGGAAGTTCGATATTCACACCCACCGACGCTCCTCCAACTTCTTTTGCCCCTTTGTTTGCCGCCTCCATTACTCCCGGACCACCGCCTGTCAGCACATTGTATCCCTTTGCCACCAACTCTTTGCCAACGGCAACGCCCATTTCGTAGAACTTCGATCCGGGTTTTACGCGGGCTGAACCAAACACGGAGACGAGGTTTTCCTGTTTTGACATAAGTGTAAAACCATCGACGAATTCAGCCATGATTTGAAATACACGCCAAACATCTTGTTGAGCGTTCAGCAGGGACTTGAGCTGAGAATCCTGGTGCAAGTCGTATTGTGAAGGATTGGTTTTCTTCTCCATTGCTCGCTTTCGTGTTAGTATGTCATGAAGTTGACGGCCAAATAATCTCACAATCCGCTCCCTCGAACGCTGCAATCAGGCTGCGGAATTCATTTCCGATGGTCGTCGGAACACCCGTGAGTGAATCCAACCACACGTGATATGCAACATTGGATGCAATCAATTCTCCGCTCTTCGCATTTTCAATCAAACTCTCCATTGCAAAGCTTGTGTTTTTGATGAATGATGTTCGTGTGTACACATCGAGAATTTGGTCAAATGAGGCAGGCGCTTTATAGTCTATTTCATTGCGAACTAGAACGACTTTGGAATGCCCGTTGATGCTTTGCATATCAACCTTGGCACCAAGATGTTTTAAATACTCAATCCTTCCCACTTCGCAGTAGAGAAGGTAATTTGCATTGTGGACTATTCCCTGCCAGTCCACTTCGTAATTTCTCACCCTGATTTCTGTCTTGTATTTGAATTTCGAGCGGTCCATCAAGAAAGACTTGTCTTTATTATTTCGACAGCCCTCGCTACTTCGTCTTTTGAGACTCCGAGGTGCATCACCGCCCGAATCGTCGTATGCGTCATTTCGGAAAGGAGCACGTGCAATGCCCGGAGGATTGCAGTGATCTGACCCGGTGTCTTTCCCGTTTTCGCTATATCGATGATGACAATATTCGTTTGAACGCTTTCCATGTCTATGGCAAACCCCGGCAGTGAGTTCAGCTGTTCTGCAAAGAAGCGGGCCTTGGCATGGTCCTCACGCAGCCGTTCAACGTTGTTTTGCATCGCGTAGATCCCGGCTGCGGCGAGGATTCCCGCCTGTCTCATTCCCCCTCCAAGAATTTTTCGCACTTTCCTCGCTCCATCAACGAAGTTCTTTGTTCCTGCAAGAGCGGATCCTACCGGCGCGCCAAGGCCTTTGGAAAAACAGACAGACACTGAATCAAACCACTGACCGTATTCTTTTGGGTGGATCCCAGTCGCCATCCAGGCATTCCACAGGCGAGCCCCGTCAAGGTGCATCGAAATCTCCGATGAACGCGCTAATGTGCTGACCTTCTTGATCTCTTCGATTGGATAAATTGTGCCACCCGCTCGATTATGGGTATTTTCAAGGCAGATCAGACGTGTCTTCGGATTATAGTACACCGGTGATCGGACAGCAGCCGGAATTTGGTCAGCCGTAATAACGCCCCGTTTGCCCTCGATCGGGTGTATTTGTACGTTCGAAATAAATGCAGCCGCACCAGTTTCATAGTTGAAAATATGTGCGCCACTCTCGGTAATGACCTCATCCCCAGGTTGGGTGTGAACCTTGAGCGCAATTTGATTAGCCATCACGCCGCTCGGCACGAAAAGCGCTGCTTCCTTCCCCAACATCGAGGCAACCATTTCCTGGAGCCGGTTCACCGTTGGGTCTTCACCATAGACATCGTCGCCGACTTCCGCTGACGCCATGGCTTCCCGCATTGCCTGCGACGGCTTTGTAACAGTATCGCTTCTTAGATCGATGTACGCTTCTTCCATTATTGAGCCCTCTTTCTCTGAAAGGTAAAATACATAGCTGCCAACAAAATTGACGCACCAAGAATAACGCACAATTTCGCGAAGATATCGCCGTTACGGTCGTAGAACGTTTCACCGGTTCGGGGTTCGATGGACCTGAAGATCGCTGCTGACGTGTACATTTGTGTCGATTGATGAATGCGACCTATCGGATCAACGAATGCGGAAATTCCGCCGTTCGCACATTGGATTACCCATCGACGGTTTTCAATAGCCCGAAACGGAGCGAATGCTATATGCTGATAGGTTCCGGAAGTATTACCCCACCAACTATCATTCGTCAGAACCACAATGAATTCTGCTCCTCGCAGGACAAACTGCCGTACGAAGTCCGGGAATGCAGACTCATAACAAATAATTCCTGCAAAATGCTCGATCAGTCCTGTGCTCGATTTCATTGAGAACAAGACCGTGTCTTGCCCCAAGCCCCAACCGCTTATCCCAACACTCCATCGAAGTGGCTTAATGAGGAATGGAACGGTTTCCGCATAGGGGATTCGTTCGGCGAAAGGCACAAGCCTCATCTTCTTGTATACTTCCACCACTGGTCGATGGGGCGGAATCAACATCACCGCGTTGTAATCTTCATAGAATACAGAAGAATTTGAAGCTTGATGCGCGGTGATGGGGGCACGGAGTGAGTCAAAGAATTCCGTGTAAGGAAATCCAGTGAGGACTGGTATTCCGATCGAGTCCAGTGTGGATTTCAAGATTTGCCATTCCGACCCATGCGATGGAAGAAGTATCCTCGTTGGAATTGCAGTTTCACACCAGAGCACCAAATCGACAGAATACTTTCTAAGGGAGCGCGTTGCGTTCAAGTGCATTCCCATTTGCGACCAGAAAGGATCCGGGCTTGTCCCCTCTCCCCATTTTTCAAAAGGGTCGATGTTTGGTTGAATCAAACCAATCTTGAACCCCCGGTCGTTGGCGAAGGGCACGTTGGCTTCGATGGCTTTGCTTCCGTACACCCACGGCAGGATGTAGAGAAGGAGTAGCCCAACGATTGTGCTTACTGAGTAGGATGAAAACAGTTCCCAACGACCACGCGTCGTCTGGACAATCCAAACAAATGCGAGGACATTGAAGGTAAGGATGAGGAACGACAAACCGTAGACTGAGGTATACTCAACAATTTGAATCCTCAAAAGGTCATACGCTTGACTGTTTCCGATCGTCATCCACGGGAAACTGAATTCTCCAAGGGAATGGAAATATTCATAGGCTATCCAGAGGAAGATAAAACTCACCATTCCCCACATCGTCCCGAGTTTCGCCCGGACAAAAAAGGCGCCAAGAATCGACGGCAGATACAAAAATGGGTGCAGGATCAAAAGCAAGGATCCCGCCATCATGAGGTACGGATCCTTCATGTGTGTAAATCCACCGGTCCAATACACCGTGACGATATGAAAAACAAGCAAGAACAGATACGAGTATTTCGTCAACTGCCCATACGATCGCATCCGTTCCATGAGAAAGAAGAACGGCACGAACGCAACGTAAGCAAGCGAATAGAAAGGCGACGGAGGAAATGCGAACCCAAGGAGCAAGCCGGAGAGGACTGCAAGGAGGGCATTCATTCGCGTTGCGCGATCCTGTGCAAGTGAGATAAGGCCGTTACTATCGTTCACGGTTGGGCTTTCGCACACGTGGTAATAACCGGAGTGCATGATGCTCTATCCATAGGAACAGAGCAATAATACATAGTCCGCAACAAATGCCGAGGAAGGCGCCTCCTACGATGTCCGCAGGATAATGAACGCCGACATACACTCTCGAAAACGAAACGACTCCCGCAAATGTATACAGCCATACTGCTGCTTGGGGGAAGAAGAATGAGAGGATAACTGCCCCACAGAAGTTGTTGACGGCGTGTGATGAGGGAAAAGAATACCCGCTTCCGCAGCTCACCAATAGATGAACGTGCTGCAATGCGTGACACGGCCGTGGTCTGGCAAGAAGGAATTTTGTAACTGTACTGTTCAGCTGATCGCTAAAGACTATGCCCAAGACGAGCACCACCACTGCAATTCTCCCTTTCGCGCCCCCTTTCACAGCAAGAAGTACAAGGATGACTCCTACGATCACCAAAACGCTCGTGTGTTTGTTTAGATCCGTGATGAAAGGCATCAGGATGTCAAACACCGGATTCTGGAGCGTTCCGTTGATGAAATGAAATATGGCCGCATCCAGGTTTTGCAGGTAATCCATCATGCGAGCGGTGTTTTGTCGGTGGGTTGTGTGGACGGAGATGGCTGATCATTGCCCTTCGACTGGCGTCGATACACATATCGCGCGGCAAGTATCAAGAACACAAGGATAACGATGCCGGTCGCAGTCTTCCCATACGCTTCGAGGAATATCGAAATCGTTCTCCAATTCTGTCCCATCGCCCTCCCTGCATAAAGCAGAACCCCATTCCAAACAAGCGCACTCAAGAAAGAGAGCATACCACATCTGATGAGCGACAATTCCGACATACCGGTAAAGAACGATACGACAGCGCGTGTGCCCGAAAGAAAACGATTTCCCACGACGACCCAATACCCATACCTATGGAACCATCCTTCAACTTTGTGCACTTGCTCAAGGGGTATGAATTTTATCTTACCGGTTTCCAATATCCTCTGCCCGAACCAATGGCCAACCTTGAACATCGTAATGAATCCGAGGGTGCTCCCGGCTGCCGAGCAAAGAAGGGCTGGAAGGAAATCTACAGAACCTGCACCGGTGAGCGATCCGACGGCGACGAGGGCAACGTCACTCGGGAAAGGTGGAAATATATTCTCGATGTAGGCGACGAGGGCTGCAAAAACGTAAATCCAGAGCGGATTCGTTTGAAGCAGTTGTTGAATTAAACCTTCCATTACGAATCGGACTTGTGAGAGATCGATGCAACAGCATAGGCTGCACAGCCTTCTCCAGCTCCAAGAGAACCAAGCCCTTCGTTGGTCGTCGCTTTCACAGAAATCCGGTCCACTTTCAAACCAAGTGCCAGAGCAATGTTCTTTTTCATGTGGGGAACATAGAGTGCTATTTTAGGACTCTCCAGCACCACAGTCGAATCAATATTCAGCACGGAGAACTTCTTCTTCTTGAGAAGAATGCCAACGTGTTTCAAGAGCTTCGTGCTGGAAATCCCTTCATATCGCCTGTCGGTGTCGGGAAAATGTTTGCCGATGTCACCCAGCGCGGCTGCACCAAGGAGCGCATCACAAATTGCGTGAAGAAGGACGTCCGCGTCAGAATGTCCGAGAAGACCCACGGGATGAGGAATGTGTACCCCAGCAAGGATGAGTTTTCTGCCGGGGCTGAAGCGATGGATGTCGTAGCCAAACCCTACTCTCATGTCCAACGCAAGAATCTGTTTCCGGGTTTTCATTGTCTAGCGGATTTCAAAATGTGAATAGCGGCCTTCAAATTCCTTCCACTCGATCATCAAGTTGGTCACTTGGGCAGAGCGAGGTCCCACTTTTGCCATCTTAATGAACTCCTCAATTACAGACCGATTTCCCTCAACTTCTATTTCGACTGAACCATCCACCATGTTGGCCGCAAAACCCGAAAGACCAAGGCCACTCGCATGACGGTGTACATAATAGCGAAATCCGACCCCCTGGACGAGTCCTTCAACGATCATATGGGCACAGACTTGCATCGGAATTCAAACGAAAATACGAGTTCGTGCAGTGAAATGCAATGAACTGTGGTCTATCGTATTGATCTGCGGGATTTCGCAAGCGACGACAAAAGAGTCAATGGAACCTGAAGATCCGAGCGAGAAATTCGCGACGCTGTTCGAATGGCAACTCTTAGCGATGCTTCAGACACATTGAGACGCAGCGCTCCCCGAATATGAGAATAGAGCTGCTCATCGAGCCGTTGAATAGAAAGCACCACGACGTTTACTACTTCACGTTCCCGAAGACTAAGGCCGGGACGCGAGATAATCTTTCCGTAAACATCCCGAACTATCATATCCGGGACAGCGTCGTGAAGAGCATTCAGGTTAGTTAAAAGACGTTCCAGAGTTCTGCCGTAGACTCGTTTGAGGGATATCAGACCCCTCTTCATCACCTGATCTCCGCTTAGTGTTGGTCGACGTGACGTTTTGGTCTTAGGGGCAACAGAACGAAGTGCAGCAATTCCTTCAAGCATGGAAGGAAAACCAAGGAGGAGAGAAAGATGCAGGAACAATTCGCTGATCAAACTCTCTGGTATTCTCTTTCTTTTGAAGGCATCGGACAGAACCTGTTTTGCCGCCTCCCGTCTGCCAACCGCGAAATACGAGGCAATGAGAACACAATACCATTCTCGTTCCGACAAATGATTCGGCTTGACTAATTTGGGTTGTTTTCGCATAGATAAAAAAAAAGGACGGCTTCCAATACCGTCCTCGTGCTGTTTCTTTTTGTGTGTGCGGAAGGCGGGACTTGAACCCGCATACCCTTTCGGGCGCCAGCCCCTCAAGCTGGTGCGTCTGCCAATTTCGCCACTTCCGCGACGAAAATCACCGACAGCAACAACACAAATCTACCAATCGATCGCTGCAAAGTCAAGATCGTCATTTTGGCGCGATGGTCTGGCTTTCCGGGAGAACGTTAAGTGCGGAGAGCTTCTAGCCGACTCGAATTCTTGGAATTTCCCCTGGCATTAACTTTCGAAGTGCTGCCGTCACGTCTGCTTCGCTGAACGGTCAACCTGTTAGTTGGATTAACAACTTGAATCGGTTTCCAGATTGTGAGGCGTGACTGCCGGGGAATTCAAGTCTGCGATGGGCTTGGGTTGGTTGCTTTCTTCACTGCATTTAACAATTCGCTCACATCCCTTGTCTTCTCATAAAAAAAGAATGCCCCATTCGTCATTGCCTCCTCCTTTACCTCCGGCGAGGGGTACCCCGTAATGATGATGACCTTTGCTTTCGCATCAATTCTTCTAATCTCCTTGAGAACTTCGATGCCGTTGTTCGATGGTAGCCGAAGATCAAGAAGAACTGCGTCAGGTTTGTGTTCTCTAAATGACCGAATTCCTTCTTCTCCGTCCCTCGATGTGCTCGTGGAATAGTCTTCGGCATCGAGCAGAGTTGTGAGCGCATTCAACATCATCAAATCGTCATCGATGATCAGAATCGATTTCAAAGGAATCTCCCTAAATTCGTAATTGCATTTGGTGGTGACCGTGAGACGCTTTCCGAGCAAGAAGCTCATCGTCACGCTCACTCAATGAACCGACCTGCCTTCAAATACCTCATTGAATTCTACACATATAGTCGACAAATCTCAAGAACAAAACTACTTGAATATTGATTCAATTGTTTTCGCCCAATGTCAATCGGGTGAATTGCATTCGGCGCAATTCGCTCAGAAAGGATATGGAGCGGTTCATTGACTTTCTCACACCCTATGTCTACTTTTCTGTTAGCAAAAATTCAATCGTGCCAAGGAGAATCTACTATGAAGCAGTCAACAGAAGGCAATTCCAGAA
>CAZOIM010000054.1:0-18479 GCA_964579855.1 uncultured Ignavibacteriaceae bacterium
AATTATGAAAACTGAATGGTACTTCCGGCTCAGCCTCATTGTCGTCGCAGCGGTCCTTTATGTTGGATGCAGTGAA
This sequence comes from uncultured Ignavibacteriaceae bacterium, assembly GCA_964579855.1. Lineage (GTDB taxonomy): Bacteria > Bacteroidota > Ignavibacteria > UBA10030 > UBA10030 > JADGQA01. Next base: position 77 of record CAZOIM010000054.1, read on the forward strand.
CTCAAGAATGGAACGCAAGCGATCAATCCTGTAGTTGTTGATGTTCATCAGCAGGGATTCCGGTCACCGTCTTCTCTCGATTTTCACGGTAACACGATACAACAAGCCGGCTGGGAAATGCGGGACTGCAGGAAATGTCACGGTGGAACGTACGCCGGCAGCACCGCTCCTTCCTGTGTAAGTTCCGGTTGCCATGTCGATGCCGCAGGTACCCCCAAAAGCCCCGAGTCGTGCAATACGTGCCACGGAACATTTTCAGCCATTGCAGGCGACACTTCGTCCTGGGCACCAGGCCGTTCAATTTCCGGCGATACATCCTTGACTTCGCGTGGAGTTGGTGCACACCAATTTCATTTGAAGGCGACTAACATGGATTTGTCAAATCCCGTTGCGTGCAATAATTGTCATCGCGTACCTTCCAATGTCTACGTTCAGGGCCATTTTGATTCACCGTTGCCTGCACCTGTAGCGTTTGTCAACCAATTGTCGAGAACCATCAGTGAAGGAATTGCCCCGTCTCCGGTGTATGATCCGAAAACTCTGACGTGCAACAATACCTATTGTCACGGCAACTGGCAGATTCGCAAATCGAATTCCGCGTTTAAATTTGCATACTCGGATAGCGTGATCAGCGGCTCGCGTTTTGCTCCAGTATGGACGGGAGGAGATAGTCAGGACGCCTGTGGATCCTGTCATGGGATGCCGCCAGCAGGTCACATGGATTTCGGCACAAGTGTAACTACCTGCACGTCTTGCCATTATTTGGACCCAAGCAAACAGTCAGGGCCGCTTGACAAGACGACTCACATCAACGGCAAGATCGATTTATACGGGCAGGAATATAGTTTCAATTGATGGGAGGAGAATACCATGGTTAACGAGGCGATTCTGGAAATTCTTTCGAAAGATTATGTTTACAGTGTTGTGGGAAAATGCAATGGCTGTCAACTCTGTGAGTATCTTGCGGTCGACAATTTCGCGAGGAACCGAGACAGCCGCGGTTTTGAGGTCGTCAGGCAACCCGTGACGTGGGAAGAGAAGGAACAATGTCAGGAAGCCATGGAACGATGTCCACTCCACGGGATTGAACGATCAGAGGTTGCCATTCCACGGTGTGAGAGGTAACAGCAGGCAATGGTGCGTCAATCTTCAGTTTGGCGCCCGACATAAGTGGAGAGACAAAAAAAGGGAGGCTTTTGAGCCTCCCTTCGTATTGTTACACGTCTTACTTTCCTTCTACTTGATTTCCGTGCTCCAGTAAATCTTATGCGATGTTGGATTTAGCATTGAGATTTGTGTTGGCATGATCCTCAATCTGGCCTGCTTTACCATATCCTCCTGGCGAAGATCAAGAACGAATCGGATTTGAAAAAAGATGTTGGGTTCTTCACCTTTTGCTATCTTTGCTTCATCGCGAGCGACACTCCAGCGATAATTCGATGGAAACTTGATTCGTAGAGCAGAAGTCCGAAACCCCCGATTCACGGAATCTGTGAGCGCCACGAACGAATTACGCGGGACTATGCAGTGCAGAGTCGGTATGTCGTAGGGTGCCTCAATGCTTTCGGAACTGGAGATGATATACTGTTGCAAGTCCGCATTGTACGAAACCAAAGATGCTTTGAAGAGCACTCCGAACACACGTTTGTCGAATTTCTTTTCCTGGATGTGAGCGTTAATCTTTGCCACAAAGGCGGCTTTGGCTTTTGCTATCCGATCGCCGTACTCTTTGCTCGTTTCGAATTCTGATTTTTTGTCGATTGAACCGAGATATCCATCGGTTGCATCCCGCAGGTAACCCCATTCGTCCTTGAGAATCCTCGTGAAGTCCTCACCCTTCATATAATCATCCGGGTTGGATAATTGTTGCTGCGCCCGTAACTGCTTTTCCCAAGATCCTGAAATCAGGACGGCAAGCGTTATCATCAAAGCGGACAAGAAGAGTTTTCTCATGTTGACTCCTGGTTTATGACTGTGCCAGCACAATATACAGCTTTTCACTTACTTGTGAAATCAAAATATGGATGTCATTTCTCAATCGGAGAACCTTCCACTGCAGAACAGAGGTCACGTTCGATACTCTCGCTATCACCCAATCGGAATCAGCGGACGTGTACCTTTTTCGTCTTCTCAAAAGAGAGTCATCCACGTGGATGAAAAGTCCTGTGAACTTCTTTGAGATACTCCCGATCGATATGAGTGTAAATTTGTGTGGTTGAAATATCCGCGTGACCGAGCATTTCCTGGACTGCCCGGAGGTCCGCACCACCTTCGAGCAAATGCGTTGCAAAGGAATGTCGCAGGGTGTGTGGGTGCACTTCCTTCGTAATGCCTGCGGCTCTGGAATATTTGCGGATCATGTTCCAAATCGCCTGACGTGTAATCTTTGTACCTCGTCCATTTAAGAAAAGAACGTCGAGTGCCTTTCCCTTCCTCGCGTAGATTGACCTCGCATTGGTCTGATAGTGCGTGATCCAGTCTCTTGCAGATTTTCCTATTGGGATAAGCCGTTCTTTCGACCCTTTGCCATAAACCAGCACCAACTCTTCGCGGAACAACAGGTTCGATTGCTTGAGATTTACCAACTCTGAGACCCGCATTCCGGTAGCATAAAGAGTTTCAAGAACAGCTCTATCCCGGATACCCAGTGGTTTGGCCTTATCCGGCTGCTCGAGAATCTTGTCGATCTCAACTACGGTGAGTACTTCAGGAAGGCTCTTCGTTCTCTTGAGGGCATCGATATTCTGAGTAGGGTCGTCTTTTGCTGCATCTTCGCCGACCATGTAGCGATGAAATCCACGGACCGCGGAAAGCGTGCGGGCAATACTTCTGGGGGAGAGTCTGCGCTCGTGTAACGCCTGGATAAATTTCGAAATATGTTCTTCCGCAATCTGATCTGCGCGACCGATACCGAGTCTGTCGAGAAAATGTTTGTAGCTGGTGAGGTCAAACTCATAAGAAACGAACGTATTCCGTGCAACCTGCTTCTCCAAACGCAGGAAATCAAAGTAATTACCGAGTTGACGTCTCAGGGCGTTGTCCGCTAAGTTCTTTTGATTTGCACTGACTGATCGACGAAGGTTCACTCGTTTACCGGACTTTGATTCGGTCGTTGAGATATACAGAATCGCGACAGGCACCGACGAATTCATCTGAAACCGGGGCGGTCACTGTAAAGTCTTGATTTTTGCCAGAGGACACCGGTCATCCGAGTGCCCGCAAGGAGGGACAACGTCTAGGGGTCGCAAAACGTCAACAATTCTCACAGAATGCGATTCGCGGGAATCGCCAGAGGTTTTTAGCTCTTGACAGCCTTGGCCACCGTGTCATAGATCTTGAACGCTCGATCCAGATGGGAGATCTTGATGAGCGTTACCACTTTCTTCTGCATTGCGGCGAGTTTGACAACTCCGCTGTTTTCCCTCATCTTGCGTTCGGCTATAAGAAGTGCACTGAGTCCGCTACTGTCGCAGAATTCCACGTCAGCAAGATCGATAATGAGTTCATTGGTTTGCGGCGTACAAAGCATCAGGAACTCTCCCTTAAGTTCCGGAGAGATCGTCGCATCAAGTTTGCGCGCTTTGACTTTTAGTATTACGGATTTGCCATTTTTCTTTATTTCAAAATGCATGAATCCCTCCTGATGCCACGGCTAGCGTTGATACCCGTTGTTTCTGTGAAGTACTCTTTCTGTGACGCCAATGCCTGCTGTGTATCGCATTTGAACATCCACGACCAAGAATATCGGGTCCTGCTGTTAAAACATGTCAAGACATTTCAGAAGATTCTTGTAGGCAACAGGCGTGTTGGTGGTCATCCGAGTCTGAACTACGAAATTGTAAAAATGGTCGCCGTTAGGTTTGGCAAATCCGACACGTAGTGGCGCGTTGGATTCCCTGCAAATGAAGGCGCTCGGCAACGCAAGGTTCACATTGAGGTCCAACGCTATATCGAAGGTACTGGATTTCATCTTCCGAAGCAATTCCCCCCGGGGGATATGCCACCGATTGATTTCCTGCGGAGAGTAGGTGATAGTTTTGCCGCTGTAACTTTGCTTCAATGAACCTGCAAGTTCCTCCCGTGTGACCACCATTACCGTGCCGCCTGAAAATCGATGGCCAAGATATTTCATCACGGATTGCATTGACTCAGAGTCGATGGCAGTTTCAGGGAGCAGCACGAGTGCTTTCCTTGCCCGGTCAACGGCTTCGGTAAACCGAACTACAGGATCGCGCCGTTTTCGAAAGTGAAAACGAGTGTACAACAGCCCAACCTTCAGTCTCAGTCCTTCAAACATACCGCTCCTATTTTCCCTTGTAGCGAGCCTGCAGAGCCTGAATCAATTTTGTGATATAGTCTTGATCAAAGAAGTAGTATCTGAATTCCAAGTTGACGCGGGAATAGGTGTCCTTGGTACCGAGATTCTTCTGATTGTCGAGTCTATCCGTGTTCGTGAGGGCATACTCGCCAGAAATGGTCATCGAGAAGAACTCGCTAAAGAAATAGTCAAATCCTACACCACCCAAGTAGTTCACATCAATTTTGTCATTATTTGTCTGAAGATATGCTCCGCTTTGATCCTGCCGCGGGTCAAAATAAATGCCGCCGAGCCCTGCAAACAAGAAAGGATTGAACGTGCCGTGCGGTATTATGTCGTAGCTAAGATAGAGGTTCGCCGAAAGAAGCGTCGTCGTGTTGGTGAGACTCGCATTTCCTTTATTCTTCCATCCGAGCTGGCCAGCCCCGAGCATCGCCCTTATTCCAAGGTGCTCCATTATCGAATAACTGAGAGAGGCGCCACCGCCACCTTTTATCAAACCATCGCTCAGGTTCGGATTGAACAAGTAAGCGGATCCTGAAACGCCAACTCCGAACTTTCCGCTTCGCATTTGTGCCAAAGACGGGTTCGAGAAGGCGACAAGAGCGAGACAGAGAGCAAACCCGTACCACGTTGTGTGTGATTTCATAGTACCCTCGCGTTAGTTGGTCCTGGTTTTTTTTGCAATGAGAGATAAGAACTCTTTTTCATCGATCGTCTTGATCCCCAGTTCCTTCGCCCTTGTGAACTTGGAACCGGCATCATCTCCTACCACCACATAATCGGTATTTTTGCTGACACTCGAGGTGACTTTACCACCAATTGCTTCAATTCTTTCCTTGGCTTCTTCTCGGGTCAATGTACTCAAAGTCCCGGTGAGAACAAATGACTTATCAGCCAAGACACTATTCGATGTCGATTTTGGGAACTGTTCCGAAAATCGAACGCCCGCTTTTCGCAATCGCTCGATCGCCTTGCGATTATGCTTGTCTTCAAAGAAATTTGTTACGCTCTCTGCTATGCGAGGACCAATACCCTGAATCCGTTCGAGGTCCTCCTTTGTGACGGCCATCAATGAATCGATTGAAGGGAAATTTCGGACGAGAAGTTGTGCAACACCCGCGCCGACATGCCGGATACCAAGAGCGTACAGTACCCGCGAGAAGGGACGTGAAGTGCTGGAAGCAATTGCACTCAAAAGATTGCCCGCACTTTTCTCACCCCATCGTTCCAAGGAAGCAAGGTTCTTTGCCTTGGTCCGAAGATCGTACAGGTCTGCGTAGCTGTGAACGAACTCAAGGGTGACAAGCTGATCCACAATTGCTTCTCCTAATCCTTCGATATCCATCGCCCCGCGATGGGCATAGTGTTCGATCCGACCCCGTACTTGCGCAGGACATTCGCTGTTCTCGCAATAATAGTTTGCTTCCTCAACAGGACGAAAGATTTTGGACCCACAGACGGGACACGTTGATCCAAAGAGATACGGTTTTGATCCGCGCGGGCGATTTTCCTTTATCACGCCGCTCACTTTCGGTATGACGTCACCTCCTTTTTCGACAACGACGGTGTCTCCAAGCCGGATTCCGAGTTCGTTGATATAGTCTTCGTTGTGCAATGTCGCGCGTGAAACAGTCGTTCCACCAACGAACACTGGTTCCAGTTCAGCGACGGGGGTGATCGTCCCTGTGCGGCCAACTTGCAGGGTTATGTTCTTTAAAACAGTCTGGCTGCTTCGTGCGGTGAACTTGAAGGCGATGGCCCATCGGGGGCTCTTCGCGATCGTTCCGAGTTTCTGCTGATCTTGAAGAGAATCCACCTTTACTACGACTCCATCGATATCGTAAGGCAGTGTGTCACGCCGTTCCTCCCATGTTTTCCAGTACCCTATCACGTCTTTGATGTTCTTGAAGCGTTTTGAGTGTTCACTGACAGGAAAACCGAGCTTGCGCAATCGTTGAAGGTTGTCGAAATGACTGGACGTTTCAATCCCTGCTTCAAGAAGATAGTATGCGACAAACTTCAGGGGGCGTTGAGCGACAGTCTTTGGATCCTGTAATTTTAGAGTTCCTGCCGCGGAGTTGCGGGGATTCACGAACGTTTTTTCACCGATGAGTTCGCGCTCATCGTTCATTTTTCGAAAATCTCCGCGGTTCATATACACTTCACCCCGCACTTCGACGCTGCCAGATTCCTTGGGTGAACTTGGCAGCCGGAGGGGAATGGATCTGATCGTTTTGAGATTTTGAGTGATTTCGTCCCCCTGAATTCCGTCTCCTCGTGTCGCACCCTGCACGAAGAGTCCTCGCTGATAACGCAGACTGATGGCGACACCGTCAAATTTCAATTCGCAGACGTATCGGTACTGTTCGTGGCCGAGCAGTGATTTCACCCTGCGATCGAAATCCTGGATTTCCGATTCATTGTAGGTATTGGCAAGGCTCAGCATCGGAACGGAATGTGTGACCGTTGGAAAGTCTTTTGTCGGCACGCCGCCAACGCGGTGTGAGGGGGAATCGGGGGTGAGCAATTCAGGATGGAGTTTTTCCAGCTCCATCAACTCACGCATCAGGGAATCATACTCGGAATCGGATATTGACGGTTGGGCGAGAACATAATAGCGGTGATCGTGTTCCCTAAGCTGAGAGCGAAGGGCTTCAATTCGCTTCTTATCCGATGAGCGCTCCACGGATGCCATGCGTCCTCAGTCCTGATCAGAGGCTTTTGAGCCGTGCCTCGTTGATAAGAACATTTCGAATGATTGCGCCGCGCTTGCCGAGGGCTCCAAGTTCTTTCCCGTTGAGTTTGAACGAAGCGCCTCCGGCATTGCCCATGGTTATTGAAAACTTGTCTCGGGCGGAGAACGTCCGTTTCCTATTGGGTGGGAATAAGTATTCCTGGGTCTGCTTTCCGTCCACAAGGATGCTAATCCAAACAGTATCTGTTGTCGACATCTCGAGGTGCAAGCTATCCGGTTGTGTCACAATCGGAGGGAGTACAACACTTGCAACCGTATCCGGCTTAAACGTGCTGGCTTCCGATTCCTTTACAACCGTATCGAATGGGATCTCCTGCGTCGTATCTGGGCTCTTGGACGATGGAACTCTGAGGATAAGCACAAAGGCCACAGCAGCGAGCAAGACTCCTGCGAACAATATATTCTTCTTCGATTTCAGAGAGACTTTGTGCTCGCTGGGTGCGGGGGATTTCGGTGTTGGTGCGATTGAAAGTCGAGGTGGAGCGGCTTCACGGGGGGGGGCGGGCGAATTCTGCGGTTCGCGGAACGCATCATATTTCCGGAGTATTTCCTCAGATCCCAGGCCAATTGCTTCTCCATATTCCCGAAGAAACGCTCTAACGTACGTCTGAGGAAGCATGGAAAACTTGCCTGCCTCGATAGCTTCCAGGAACTTGATGTTGATTCGGGTGGAAAACGAGATGTCCATGAGGGAGACTTGCTTGTCCAACCGGAGCTTCTTGAGTTCCTCGCCGAATTTAGATAGGTCCATAAACGATGCCGCAAGCGTTCAAAAATTAAAAAACATGCATCAATGTTGGCGCTGGTACACTAAGATGTTAGCAATTATTTGGGCCAGTATCAAGGAGAGCCGCGGTTGGTTGCGGGCCAACACACGGTCACGTTCTTATGGGAGACCGATTTTTCTCAAGCACCTCACGCATCGTCCGTGAAAGGTCGTCGAGCTGATAGGGTTTCTGGAGGAAAGCAGCGAACGATTCTTCGGCGGCAGGAAATTCGATTCCCTTGTTGGTATATCCGGTCGATATGATAATACGAACGTTCGGATCAATGGCTCTCAATTTGGCAAAAGTCTCCTTGCCCCCCATCACGGGCATATTCATGTCAAGGATGACGACATCGAAATGTGAATGTTTTTTGTAGAGAGCGATGGCCTTCTTCCCGCCTTGTGCGATGGTCACAGAGTATCCAAGATTCGAGAGCATTCCTCCAATCACTTCCGCGACATTCTCTTCATCATCTACCACGAGAACTCTTTCGTGACCCCGTTCAAGTTTCTGTGTTTTAATTGACTGCAAACTGCGCTCCGTTTCCTTAAGGAGAGGAAGGTAGAGCGTAAACTGCGAACCTATCCCGGGCTCGCTTTGCACCGTGATAAAGCCGTTATGGGAATTAACAACGCCATACACCACTGCGAGCCCGAGTCCCGTTCCTTTTCCCTGATCTTTCGTCGTGAAGAATGGCTCGAAAATTCTTTGTTGAATTTGTCTTTCCATGCCAATTCCATGATCCGTAACAGAGATGGCAATATATTCTCCTGTCCTCGATTCACCAATCGCGGATTGCGTGCGGTTATCGAAATTGATTTTCTCACTTTGAACGGAAATCAGTCCTCCATCTGCCATTGCATCACGGGCATTGATGAGCAGGTTGAGGAGCGACTGTTGAATTTGCCCGTCGTCGCCATTCACAAGACAAACGTCGTTGGTTAGGATTTTCTTGACGGCGATCGTTCTATCCGTGCTGTGTTCAAACAGGTGCAGGGTTTCTTCAATGATGTCGTTGACCACCACGGGCCGGAATTGAACATTGCTTTTGCGCGCGAATGTCAACAGCTGGCGGGTGAAACTGGCTCCACGTTTGGCAGCAGTTTCAATGATGTCAACGAAGCGAAACCATGGATCATTCTTCTTCATTTTCCTTTTCATGATTGCAGTCGAACCGAGGATCGAAGTAAGAATGTTGTTGAAATCGTGCGCGACACCGCCAGCCAGATTCCCGATGCTGTCGATCCTCTGGGCGTGGAATATTTTCACTTCCATTTTCTTCTTTTCGGTAATGTCGCGTGCCACCACCCTCATCAGAATCGGCTTGCGCGATTCATCGTAGATCAAGGATGTGCTTACGCTGACGTCGATCAATTCTCCCTTGTTTTGAACCATTTGCTCTTCCAGGCCCATGATTTCCCGGTTGTTGGCAAAGGTCTCATTCAGGAGTGATTGTGCCTCGACATGGTATAGGGAAGGGTAAAGTTTGGTGACGGGCTGGCCGACCAATTCCTCCTTGCGATAGCCAAGCCTGTCGGCTTCCGTTTGATTGCAACTGACGATAATTCCTTCGCGGTTGATAATGTGATACATATCCGGAGAATGTTCGAACAAATCCATATAACGTTCTTCGGATTTTCGCAATCGCTCAAACAGCGTGGCATTCTCAATCGCTACCCCGATCTGGTTTGAAAACGACGTGATGAGCTCCAGCTGTTTGTTGGCAAATGCCTCGCGATTCTTGCTCGCGACCACAATAGTTCCGAAAAATCTATCTTTCATCATAATCGGTACAGACGTCCATGCCGCTATATCGCGAAGCATCCAACGTTCTTCATTGCCAACGGATCCCTTTTTCGGTCTTTTTTGGATTCGCGGTTCACGGATCCAGGAATATTGATCCGATGTAGCGTCGGCTCCGCTCACGATGACCGGCGTCTCGAGTTCCTCCGCTCCCCTCTGCGCACTGAGGACAACCCGGTTGTCTATGACGCGATAGATCCATCCATATTCGACGTCGAGGGCCTGTAGTATTTCGTGAAGGACGTTCTGGAGCAAATAGTTGATCTCGATGGCTCTATTTACTGCTTCGGAGATTCTATTCAGCGCAAGGAGCTCCTGACGTTGGGCGTCGAGGAGTCTGTTGTATTTCAATGTGAATATCACAATGAAGAATCCGAACAAACCTGTCGTCAACACGGACATAAGCAGGATCCAGTCAAACTTGGGTCTGGTCACGAGTGTCTCCGGACCAACGCTCAAATATCGCACCGCTACGATGGTCATCAACGCAACGACGACCGCAGTTGAGGCAACAATTTGAGCCTGTTGCATCGGTCCCAAGGATGCCCGAAACTTGCTAAAAGTCCAGCGGCTCATGGTTTCTAAAAAAGGTTGATTTTATCTGGGATTGAGATGCTTCGAAAGTACCGAGAGGACATCGCGCTCGTCGAAAGGTTTGATCAAATAGTCCGTCGCGCCAAGGTCTCTGGCGACTTTCTTGGCGTCATAGTCATCGATACCCGAAAGGAATACGACCGGAATTTTTGAATGTGGTCGGGTCCGTCTTACTGCATCAAGGAAATCAAATCCATTCATATCCGGCATGCGGACATCGCTGAGGATAAGGTCGGGACGGAATCCCGCAAGAGTACTTAAAGCCTCTTTGCCGCTCGTCGCTTCCAGAACGTTGTATCCCTCCCGTCGAAGAAGTACGGAGAGCACCTTGACCCATGCAGGTTCGTCGTCGACAATGAGAATTTGCTTCTTCGATTTGGTCATGGGAGATGAATCCTCAAGAGTAGTTTTCCCAATGTACAAACTGCGTCATACGAAAGCAACGAGAGATCCCTTGGTTTCGAGGAGCCATACGCCTCGAAACCAGGTACGTCTAATTTGAGTCGATGTACCGCGAGAGGATGCCCACGACATCCTCTTCGTTAAAGGGCTTTGTCAGGTAGTCTGTCGCGCCAAGATCCTGGGCGGCCTTTCGCGAGTCGTAGTCGTCGATCGCAGTAATGAAGACAAAGGGGGTCTTGGAATTGTTCCTCGTGCTTTTCACTCGATCCAGGAAATCGAATCCGTTCATGTCAGGCATCCGCACATCGCTCAAAATCAGATCGGGTTTGAATCCCTTCAGGGTTTCGAGGGCTTCTGTCGCAGTGGAGACCTCCTGCACTTCATATCCTTTTTTCCGAAGGATGTAGGAAAGAATCTTAAGCCAGGCAGGCTCGTCGTCCACGACAAGTATCTGTTTTTTCAATTTTGATGTTTTCTTGACCACGTTGATAGCTCAACAATCCAAGGTTTTGTGATGATCGTACAGTGCAATATAAGAGAAAGTACTACGTTTATCAATTTTGCGAAATGGAACCGGAATCGGCCGCATTTTGAAGTCGTCCATTGAGCCAATTACTCAGATCCCGCAAGCTTTCGTCGCTGATTTGATGTTGAATCGGATATTCCCGATAGACAAGTTCGGCGTTCGATTTTGTGAGGAGCTCGTTCGCCTTCCTTCCAAACTGAATTGGTATCACCGGATCATAGATTCCGTGTGCAACGAAGAACGATGTGTTTGAAAGATTGTTCCATTGAAGCTGAAGAGATGTATCCTCGGGGACATACCCACTATGTGCGACAATCCCTTTGATCTTCTCAGGTTTTGTCAAAGCAATCGAATATGCCATAACCGTGCCCATACTAAATCCGAGCAGAAAGATTCTTCGTGGATCAACCGGATAGTGTTTCTGAACGTCTTCAAGGAATTGTCCGAGAAGGTCGTAGCTTCGATTGAACTGATCCAAATTGGGTGATCCGACCTCTCGAAGATCGTACCACGTGTAGCCGCCATTGGTAAAATCCAAGGGAGCTCTTGGGGCAATGCACAACAACTCCGGATTAAGATAAGGAACCAGACCCAAGAGATCGTCCTCGTTCGCACCGCGGCCATGAAGCAATATCAAAGTCGGGCGTAAACCGGCTTCCCGTTCATCGAAGGGAGCAATCTGGTGGATAAGCGATGTCTTGATCAGTCTCATAAATAGGAATTTTCTTCTTTACGGTAACTAAAGATAAGGAATTAGCCTGCAACTCGAAAGGAAACTGAATGGACAAGACCCGCCGTAGAGCTTTACGCAACCTGATGCAAAGAACATCAATGAATTCTATCGTGATACTTCCTTGGGTATTTTTCAACAAGTGAACGGGGGAGCGGTGGAAATCCAAATGTGGTTTTTCACTCTCGAACGTCATCTGTTCGATGTCCGGACTTCGGTGAGGGACTTGTGCCGTTGCTTTTAAAGGAATCTTGGATAAATTTGTGAACTAGTTCCTCGACCCGTATCCTTCCAAGCCAGGATCGGCAACCACTGCAATCGAAATGCTAACATAAAAACCCAAATGAAGGAGAAAACCATGCGGCGCTCCAGCATACTTGCATTATTCATGGTTTTCGTTGTTTTCACAGCGGATACCCAAACATACAAGAAGAAAGTTGTATCGTATGTTGATAGAGTCCTCGTCCCGCCACAATGCGAGCTTACTCCAAATCAAATTAATCACATTAAGCGCGAAGTCGCGAAGAGTATCAGTTTTGAACGATTCACGTATGCTCCTCTTCCGGAGAACGTCGTCGCCTCCTTCAGTGCAGCGATGGTATCTCTGACTGCCTTTGGTCCTCAGGACGTGAAACCAATTCTGGACAGGACCCTGGCTCCCCAACTGCTTCAGATTCTCGATGTGAACAAAGAGCTGTTGAGCAGGCAGAGCCTTTCTGAAACCGACCGCAACACGTTCCTCGCGACGAAGGCGAAAGCGGCAGGATTGTCGGCCGAACAACTGGAAGCGATTCTCAATTCAGGCTACTTCTACATACCGTTTGTCGAACGCTACGTTCACACCGTAAAGAGCGACGTCCGTGAGGAAAAGGACGACAAGGGAAAGGTAACGAAGAAGGTGCCGTTCAAACGATATTCTCACGAGATAGAACTCGGATTGCTCTGGTACAAGCTCGACGTCGATCGTAGCAACAATGCTTCCGTCACATTTGTCGGGAGGGCACTTGGTTGGAACATGGGAGCAGTCTCCCGTTCAGATGACAAGGATGACGATCAGAAGGATGACGTCGATTGGAAAGTGTTCACGGACGCTATTGACGTGAGCTGTAAGAATATCGGATTGGAAACCAAGCGCATGGACGCATTCAAGCTTAGGGGCGGCGTAACCGAAACTGCTGCGACAGGACTTCGCTTAAGCATAGGGACTCGTGAGGGTGTGGGGCTCGACGATACCTATTGGATCGAAGAAATGGAGGAAACGGAAAGCGGCCAGATTATCAAAACCAAACGGGGGTTCGTGAAAATCAGGAATGTGGGCGACAACAACAGGGATCAATCGGCGACATCGTACGCTCAAGTCATCACCGGATCGAATTACTCTTCGGGGCTGGATGCGACGGAATTGCCGTTGCTCGGCATGAATGCCCTGATTTCATTCACATCGTTCCCCGTGAAAGTTTCATCGAACAATCTTGCTCCCTTGGTATGGGACAGCGCAAAGTTCAATCCGTTTTCAATACGCATTAATTCTGAGAGCAAGTCGGCGATCGGGGGGATGTTTGCTCTTCAAACCAGTCTTGCACATACGGCAAAAGTCTCGGAGCTGTGGCTCAATATCGGCGCCAATATTGGTGTATCCACTGTCAATGGAAAATTCTATGTACCGGCCTACGGCGGCGGAAGCGATAGCCTGGATATTGGCCCTTCGTTGACCGGATCGATCAATATTGGACTGTTGAAGAAATTCTATTTCCGCAGGTACGGTCTCGAACTCCAGGCCGACGTCAAGTATTCGCTTCTCAGGATGTCCGCTGCAGGAAAGAACCCATCAGATAACAGCGATATCACCTATAAGTTTACCAATGGAACACTCGGTTTCGACGTTCGAGCCGGGCTCGAAACCTATATCACGCCGACCCTTTCCATCGGTCTTGCGGCGGAATACAATTTGTACGGTGTCGTCAATACCTATACCGCTGTCATAAGCGACAAAAATAACAACGACATTTTGAAGAAGACGGATGCACCGGGACCGGATCTCAGTTATGGTGGCCTGGGATATTATGTCTGGATCAACTATTCGATACCGTCGTTCTTCTAGCACAACACATGTTCTACCAGTTTGGAGAATCGTCATGATGAAGCGCTCGATCGTTATCGCCTTGTTCATTGTTTTGGGAACGTGCTTATCCTCCGCCCAGGGGAACCTGCCGACGTCCCGTGAAGCAACGTTCATCGAAACAAACGGGTCTGCCGAAATCCTGGTTCGCGCCAAAGGTATCGGAGGAGTCAAAGGATTCTGGGGTTTTGATGAAGAGAAATCTCTGAAGAAGGCGGAGATGGACGCGCGCAAAGCCGCAGTCTATTTCGTTCTTTACGGTGGAGCGGGTCTCGATGGACTTCTCCGGAGCGACGATGACAAGAGAAAATTTTCGTCGATAGAGAACGATTTCTTTGATGATGGAAACATCCAAAAACTCATTTCGTGGGAAGCGTCAACGTTTGAGAGTCGCGTGAAGATGGCAGGAGGAGAGAAGCTGAAGATCGAAAAACAAATGCGCGTGAACAAGAAAGCGATGTCCGACCAGCTCGTGGCACGGCACATTATTGCTTCTGTTGAAGATATCACGGAGGAACTCGGGTTGCCGACGCTCATGGCGCTTCCCGAAGTGAAGCCGGGTGGAAATCCGCTGGAGCAGCTCAAGTCGGATAATGTGCTCAAGCAGGCAGCTTCGGTCATTGAATCCTACCTCACGGCAAAGAAATACAGTGTCATCGCCCCGGACCAGGCAGAGCAAATCTATCAACAACAAAAAGCCCAGCTTGCAATCAAAGGCGCTGACGAAGATCTCTCGTACGCCATCGCGCTATCCGTCGGAAGCGACGTCTACGTCACGTACACGGTAACCGTGAATACCCGGAAGGTCGGTTCCTCCGATGTTCGCAAAGCTTCCGTGTCTGTCCGGGCGTTCGAAACGACGACGGCACGACTTCTGGGTTCGGAAACGGGGTACAGTGATGAATCGGCAGCACCGGCGACGGCGCTGGTGGAAGCGGCGATCTCGAATGCCCTCGACAATGTCGTGGGCAGGATCAACTCGTACTGGCAGGACGACATCAAGAACGGTGTGCAGTACAAAGTGATCATTACTGTGACGGGC
This sequence comes from uncultured Ignavibacteriaceae bacterium, assembly GCA_964579855.1. Lineage (GTDB taxonomy): Bacteria > Bacteroidota > Ignavibacteria > UBA10030 > UBA10030 > JADGQA01. The sequence goes on from CAZOIM010000054.1 coordinate 15,136, forward strand.
AAGTTCGATGAGGATGCCCGATTAGACCTCGACGACGCCGTTCAGAAGACGCTGAAAAAACTCTGCAACAAAACGAAGCAAAATGTTACGACAGGTCAGACGATCGACTATCTCGTTTGGGTAACAAACCCCGATATGCAAAACCCCACAGGATTCTTTCGGGAGATGCGAAAAGAATTCAATGCAAACTTTACCGCCGGAAAACTGCATCAGGTCAATCTTAATCGAAAGTTGATCATGGTGTCGGTCGAATAACGAATCGAAAGGAATCAGATCGTGAAAACTGTATGGTGTCGTTCGCTGACTGCGTTCATCCTTGCCATTGGCACCCTTCCGGTTCTCGTCGCACAAGTCCCGGATTGGTATGCAACGCACAAGAATATCCGGTATCCATCGGAGATGTATATCATCGGCGTCGGTGCAGGAACGGGCACCAACGCCACGGAATCCGCTAAAAAAGCGGCCCAGATGGATGTCGTATCTCAAATTCGCGTGCAGATCCAGGCCGTGGTAAAAAATGTGTCGGAAAGTTTTCAGTTCAACAAGGACGAGCAATTATTCTCCGACTTCCGATCGAATGTGAGGACCGCCGTGAGCGATGAAATCACAGGACTGGAGATTGCCGAAACCGTTACAGACAATTCATCCGGTACTGTTTACACCCTCGCGGTGCTGGAGAGGGAAAAGTACTGCGAGACTCTCCGCAACGAGATGGATTCGGGATGGAAACAGGCCAATGATCTGCGGACGGGAGCATTCGAGTTCGCAAAGCAGGGTAAACTCAACGATGCGATCCAAAATCTCTTGGACGCCAGGAAGACCATCACACCGTTGTTGCCGAAGCAGGCATTGTTCAACGCAGTTTCCGGTACCCCGTATAAGCCCGCGGTCAATTTTGGACCCGGATCGATTTCGGCAGACATTCGCAGAGTCCTTTCCGATGTGAGACTGGAGAAAGCGAGCGGTGACAAACAGGCAGGAAAAATTGGCGAGAATTTTCCGGTCCCATTTGTTGTAAGGGTGACGACTCAACAGGATGGTAAGGCCATACCGGTAGTTGGCAGCACGATCGCGTTTGAGACTTCCGACAAAATGAAGATCGGCGAAGTCACCACCGATGATCATGGAATGGCCAGTCTTTCAACGACTATTCGGGCAATGACGGGCAACGGGATCCAAGCCAAACTCGCTTTCGCCCATCTGGATCGGGAATTCGATCAAAATCTGCTTTCATCGGCCATGAATTTTACCTGGAAGGCAGAGGGTTCGAACGTATCATTCTCTTTGAACGTCTCGGCAAATTCCGCGAAGGTCTCATCTGATTTGAAACGCATGTTCACGACCGCCATCACCCAAATTGGGTACAAAGTTGTGAGTGCATCGAAGTATGTCATCGCAATCGCCGTCGAACCAGGCGCATCGAGCAAGGTGGAAGGCATGTCAGGAACGCTCTTTTCTGTGAGTGCCGACGTCACTGCAAATCTTGTCGACAAGAACGACGACAATGCGCTCGGCTCCGTTAAATTTTCGGGCAAAGGATTGGCGCGAAGTGAGGAGGAGGCAATGGAGAAAGCCGTCGGAAATATGAAGATAAGTATGACTGATCTCTCGGATTTGCTGCAGAAGGCGACCGGCAAATAATCAAACCTCATCGTCGAGCAATCCGGCATTGCTCCAGGTTTTCGCCCGGCTCATCAAAAAAAAATCCCCGTCCGAATTGATCGAACGGGGATTTCTGTTTCTAACCCCCTGACTGCGGAAAGGCTCGTGAGTCCCGAACCGCCTGGCTCGAGGTTTCCAACCTGATTACTTCAACAAGAGCATTTTTCTTGCGATCGACATGCCGTCACTTGTAGAAAGTCGATAGAAGTAGATGCCGGACGCGAGGTTGCGAGCATCGAACGTTATTTTGTAGCTCCCGGCATTCTTTTGACCATCCAAGAGCGTGGCGACTTCCTGGCCCAAGACGTTGTAGATTCGAAGCGTTGCGCGCATCGGGCTCGCAAGTGAAAAATTGATTGACGTTGACGGGTTGAACGGATTTGGATAGTTCTGATCGAGCGCGAAGGACGAAGGCCCCTTTGTGGAGACTTGGAGAACGTCTGTGGCCGTCCCAAAACTTGCGCCAAGAGTTCCGCGAATGTCGCCTGCGGGGAACGTTGTCGAATGAATATTGACGTAGATATTACCCTTCAGTATCGATGCAGAGAGCGAGTCGGGAATTGCCCACGCACCGGCACCGGTTGTACTGTCCGTAGTAACAATGGGTTTCACCACACCCCCACCTGGAGCAAGATGGAAATGGGAACCCGTATAACCACTGGCCAATCCTGCGAACGTCACTTGGTAATAGGCGCTGTCGGTTTGAGAGCCAAAATGAAGCCATGCAGTCCCCGTGCCGGTGGACGACGTTCCAGCCTGTGCACCGTCCAGCATTGTCGTAAATGTCCCGTCGTAGTAATGGAACGTGCCATTGATTTCGCCTGCCGGAAAATTGCCAGTGTGGAGATTCATGTATACACGGCCGCGAAGCAGATCCTGAAGATTGACGTCGCTAAATCCAGTCCAGCTTCCAGTCGTGCTGTTACCTGTAAACGTCACAGGATGGATTACATTGCCGTTCGTTGAAGTGTGGAAATGCGAACCCGAGAGAGCGCCGGACAAGCGTGCATAGGTCGCGCCGTAAGAAATTGACTGCATATCGCTGCTGAGTATTGCATATGCGGTCCCTTTACCGTGCGATCCTGAGCCCGTGGAAGAACTGTCCAAGGCTGCTACAAATGGCATGGCCCCGACCGGGCTCACGGTCCCGCGAATTTCGCCTCCAGGCGCCGTAGAGCTGTGAACATTGACGTAAATTCTCCCGTTCAGAAGGAGTGTAAGAACACTGTCGGCGTACCCTGTCCAAGTGCCGTTCACCGTCGAGTCGGTAAAAGTGATAGCCTGAAGGATTGCTCCGCTCGGTGAATAATGAAAATGGGCGCCGCTAAACGTGCCTGTTAATCCGGCAAACGTAATGTTGTATCTCAAGAAATTTGTGTTGGAATTGCCGGCCGTATCTTCCCATCGGAAGAACCCCGTGCCTTTTGCCGGTGACCCGCTCCCGGTTTTTGAACTGTCGAGATTCGCTGTGAAGAAGAACTGAGCTAGGCCTACCTTGCCTCTAATTTCACCACCGGGATGTGCCGTTGTGTGGACATTAATGTAGAGACCGCCATGGAAAAAATATTTGAGAAGGGTATCGGGAATATTTGTCCACGTCCCCTTTGCCGTATTTCCGATGAATGTGATCGGAGTGATGACGCCGCCTGTTGGACCAAAATGAAAATGGGCTCCCGTGATCG
>CAZOIM010000055.1:0-12827 GCA_964579855.1 uncultured Ignavibacteriaceae bacterium
CGGCAAAACAGGCTGCACCGGCCCAGCCCAAAACCGAACCGCCTCAACCACCGACGACCGCAACTCAATAGAGCAATTCTTTACCATGGATCTGTTTACCATCATTTTCTACGTCTTCACAATCCTTACGCTGGTATCGGCATCGGTAGTGGTGTTTTCCAAAAACATCGTTCGATCCGCCTTCTCGCTCCTGTTTACGTTCTTCGGCGTCGCTGGACTCTATGTGTTGTTGATGGCGGACTTCCTGGCAATTACGCAGTTGATGATTTATGTAGGTGGAATTCTGGTGTTGGTGATCTTTGGTGTGATGCTCACGACCCGACAGATCAACGTCGACGCAAAAACAGGTACAATTCAGACGTTGCCTTCGATACTTATCGTAGCGGCTATTGCGGGGACACTGGTCGGAATGTTCTGGTCGACACATTGGCCGCAGTTTGGCACTCTTCCGGAGACGATCTCGAGCGGGAAGAATATCGGAGAGCTTCTTCTTACGAGTTACCTGCTGCCGTTTGAAATTGCGTCCGTGATTCTGCTCGTCGCATTGATAGGAGCCGCAATGATCGCACGGAGGGAAAAGAAAGCATGAACGAAACGATGAACGAAGTGATTGCGTTTCTTCGCACTCCCGGACTGACCCACTTTCTCATAATCAGCGCACTGTTGTTTTCGATGGGCATCTTTGCCATCCTTACGAGAAGGAACGCGGTGATGGTGCTGATGGGGATCGAACTTGTCCTGAATGCGGCGAACATCAATTTCATCGCATTCTCACGATACTCGGTCGGCACGTTTGATGGCCATGTGATTTCAATTTTTGTCATTATCCTGGCTGCAGCGGAAGCGGCAATTGCCCTTGCCATCGTACTCAATATTTTCCAAAACTTTAATACCGTCAACGTCGACGAAATCAACCAACTGAAGGATTGAATCTCTGTAAGTTGGCAATCGCAAATCGACAATTGAAAATCTAAACGATGTCTCACGAAACACTTATCGCGCTTTCGCTGGCAGTTCTGCTCCTGCCGCTGTTCAACTTTGTCGTTCTGATCTTCTTTAATCGCAGATTGCCCAGACAAGGTGATTGGCTGGGTACATCTCTGCTCTTTGTGGGCCTTGCTCTTTCCGTGTTCATCCTTTACACAAAACTCACAGCATATCACGACGAGACCATTCAAGACACGTTTACGTGGATAAGTTTCGGAAACGTTCCCGGCATCGGGCAATTCCAGTGGAGTCTCGGATTCGCAGTCGATAATCTTTCCGCGATCATGATGGTGGTCGTCAACCTTATCAGTTCTCTCGTCCACCTCTTCTCCATCGGCTATATGAAGGGGGATGTACGGTACGGGCGCTACTTTGCGTACCTCGGAGTCTTCACGTTCTCCATGCTTGGCATTGTTCTCACGAACAACTTCTTCCTCATGTATGTTTCTTGGGAATTGGTTGGATTGAGCTCATATCTTCTCATTGGCCATTGGTTCGAGAAGAAATCTGCATCAGACGCCTCGAAGAAAGCATTCATTGTCAATCGCATCGGCGACGTCGGCATGTTCATCGGCATCATGATCCTGTATGCAAATTTCAGCACGTTTTCGTTCGACGCAATCTTCGGAGCAATCAAAGCAGGGCACATCCCCTTCGGGAGCGAAGCTTGGCTCACTGCCGCCGGAATTCTGATTTTCTGTGGCGCGGTGGGTAAGTCAGCCCAATTTCCGCTTCACGTTTGGCTTCCGGACGCGATGGAAGGTCCCACGCCGGTCAGCGCTCTTATTCATGCGGCAACCATGGTTGCGGCCGGAGTCTATCTCGTCGCCAGGACTTTTGTCATGATGACTGCCGATGCGTTGACGGTCATTGCCTATATCGGTGCGATCACTGCATTTATCTCTGGTACCATCGCTCTTGCGCAGAATGACATCAAGAAAGTGCTGGCCTATTCGACCGTAAGCCAGCTTGGCTATATGATCATGGGGCTTGGCGTTGGCGCTTATACTGCGGGGTTCTTTCATTTGACCACCCATGCGATGTTCAAAGCGGGCTTATTCCTTGGCTCGGGTTCGGTGATTCACGCGATGCATCATGCCCTTCATCATGCGAACGACCATCAGACCGATGCCCAGGACATCCGGAATATGGGGGGCTTGCGAACGAGGATGCCGATCACGTTCTGGACGTTCCTGATCTATTCTCTGGCGATTTCTGGTATACCGTTTACTTCCGGTTTCCTCAGCAAGGACGAGATCCTTGCCGGGACGTTGGCGTACGGAAATCTGACCGGCCACTATCTTATCCCCATCATTGGCTTCTTTGTCGCAGGCCTGACAGCGTTCTACATGTTCCGGCTGGTTATCCTGACATTCTTCGGAGAGCACAAAGATCACCACCGCGCCGAGGCTATCCACGAATCGCCCAGAGTGATGACCATTCCTTTGATCGTTCTCGCCACATTCAGTTTCTTCATTTTCTTTACCGGCAATGCCAATCCATTCTCGAATGAGGGATGGTTCACGCACGCGATCGAGCGTCCCGAATCAGTCGTTCCAGCATCCGTGGCCGCGCCAGGCAACGAAGCGTTCGAAGCAGCACTCCATAACGCTCACGTTCCGGCAATGCTGCTATCGTTGACCCTCGCTGGACTCGGAATGCTCGTGGCATTTTCGACGTATTATTGGAAGAAGATTGATGCAGATGCAATCGCAAACAGACTAGAACCTCTGCATCAATTCCTTCTGAACAAATGGTATTTCGATGAACTGTACGAGTGGCTCGTGGTTGGTGGAACAAAAGGATTGGCTTTTATCCTGTCGTGGTTCGATAATGCGATTATCGATGGCATCGTCAATGGCGTTGGCCGATGGACTCTTGCGATGACAAGAGGCACAAAAGATACTTGGGAAGAGGGTCATGTGGGCGCTATCGTCTACATGGTGGCAATAGGTGCCATTTCGTTGTATATCGGCTGGATCACCGGATCTGCGCTCTTGCCCGCCGCTGTCGGCGTGACCGGCCTGATTGGCTGCGGTGTCCTTGCTGTCGCTGTTGCAGGAATGACGTTCTTTCTCTTCTACGTTGGTGTTGGAGGATTTGACAACAAGATCGTCGATGGCCTGGTGAATCTTGTCGCTTACCTTGCCGGTTTCTTCGGCCTGCTTGCGAGGAAATTCCAGACCGGCAAAATTCAAACCTACCTAGCACTCGCATTATTTGCAGTGATGGTTTTCTTCTTATGGTTTCGTTAGCGAGAAAGTGAGACCCCGCGGGTGGTAAGCTCACGGGTTCATCGAACAACCGTTCTTCATAGGAGTAGATTCAAATGGAATTCAATTTTCTCGGAGCTGGTGTCCTTACCTGGATAACATTTTTGCCGATCCTTGGCATGATTGCCGTGCTGTTGATCCCAAAGGGTAATGACACGATGATGAAGTGGACGGGGGCGCTGGTCACATTCCTCCAACTTCTGCTGGCTGCATTCATCTACTTCAAATTCAACAGGGGAATGGCAGGGATCAACTCTGTTGAAGGAATGCAGTTCGTCGAAAAAGCTACGTGGATTGACATCAAGAGCGTTGCCTGGTTCAGTCGAATTCACATTGAGTATTTCCTTGGCATTGACGGTCTCAGCGGACCGATGGTGCTTCTCACCGCCCTGATCAGTTTCATCGCGGTATTTGCGTCGTGGAACATCAGCAAAGCATTCAAAGGGTATATGGTGATGTTGTTGCTTCTCGACACCGGGATGATGGGCGTTTTCGTCTCACTCGATTTCTTCCTGTTCTACATCTTCTGGGAGCTCATGTTGCTGCCGATGTACTTTCTTATCGGTGTGTGGGGCGGGCCGCGAAGAGAGTATGCCGCGATAAAGTTCTTTCTTTACACATTGCTCGGCAGTGTTCTCATTCTGCTTGCCGTCATCGCCTTGTACTTCAGCGTAACGATACTTGATCCCACAACAGGCGAGAAAATGCACACGTTCAATATGCTTGCAATGATGAACCCGGCAAATTTCGAGCCGGGATCGTTGCTTGCCGGTGCAGGCACGCACTTGCGCTTGCTCGCGTACATCGCCCTCTTCATTGGATTTGCTATTAAGGTGCCTATTTTCCCGTTCCACACGTGGCTGCCGGATGCACACGTTGAGGCCCCGACTGCAATCAGCGTCATACTTGCCGGCGTACTTTTGAAAATGGGAACCTACGGGTTGATTCGCATCAGCTATCCGATATTTCCGGAGATTGCCTTGCAGATGAGCGTACCGTTGGGGATTCTTGCGTTCATCAACATTGTCTATGGCGCGATGTGTGCGATGGCCCAGACGGATTTCAAAAAGCTCATCGCCTATTCAAGTATCAGCCACATGGGCATCGTTTTGCTCGGCATGGCTGCTTTGAACACTCAAGGAATGATGGGTGCGGTATTTCAAATGTTCAATCACGGAACCATCACTGCAATGCTCTTCTTGATTGTCGGCGTCATCTATGATCGTGCACATACTCGTGACCTCGATGCGTTCGGTGGATTGGCGATAACAATGCCGAAATATACCGGCATCATGACCGTTGCATTCTTCGCCGCGTTGGGATTGCCTGGACTGAGCGGGTTTATCTCAGAGGCATTCTCCTTCCTTGGCGCATTTAAAGTTGATAGCCTACGCGTTATCACCATGCTTTCCACGCTGGGTATCGTTCTAACGGCGGCCTATATGCTCTGGACTCTGCAACGCGTATTCCTTGGAGCGCCGAACGAAAAATGGGCTTCATTGCCGGATATCAATGGACGCGAATTGTTCACGTTGATTCCGCTTGCCGTTATTGTGCTCACGCTCGGTATCTATCCGTCGTTTATGCTTGACCTGATGACATCATCCATGAACCACCTGGTCACCGTGATGTCTCAGGCAAATTCGGTCGCGCTCATTCCTTAAATGCAGTTTTCTGACTTATGGCAGAACAAGTACTAATAAGCATCTCTCGGTTCCTTCCCGAAGCAACTCTCACGGTCACGTTTTGTGTTGCAGTCCTTGCCGGACTGATATTCCGGAAGAATCCCAAAATTGTTGGCTTTATTGCATTCATCGGTATTCTTGGCTCGGTTCTTTGTGCGATTCAACAGTACGGAATTTCGGAATCCGTATTCTCGGGAATGGTCTCGGTTGATCCGTTTGCTGTATTCTTCAAAATACTCATCGGGTCGGTTGCACTCATCATTATCATCTTCTCTTACTTCTCGACCGAAGTTCTGACGACGGTCCGCCGAATGGGAGAATACTTTTCGTTGCTCGTTGCCATGACCCTTGGCATGTTTCTGATGGCTGGCGCATCAAATTTGTTGATGATGGTGTTGGCCCTCGAGCTCACAAGTCTCTCTTCCTATATCCTTGCCGGATACACGAAGGAAGCATCCGATTCCAGCGAGGCTGCTCTGAAATACATTCTCTACGGCGCCCTTTCGTCGGGGGTTATGCTATATGGAATATCAATTCTCTATGGACTGACCGGCGCGACCGATTTTATCGGTGTCAACAAAGTACTTTCACTTGGGACGACGAGTTATATCGCCCTGCTTATTGCTACGATTTTTATCATCGTTGGCTTTGGATACAAAATCTCCGCTGTTCCATTCCATTTTTGGACGCCGGACGTTTATGAGGGTGCGCCCATCACGATTACAGCGTTTCTTTCGGTGGCTTCGAAGGCCGCAGGTTTTGCGATGATGATTCGATTTTTCAAAGTAACGTTTTTCGATACCCACATGGTCGGTCTTCCCTCCGGAATGTGGGCATCTGTGTCCGGGTTCGAATGGAACAAGTTGCTTGCAATATTATCCGTCCTCACGATGACGTTGGGTAATCTGGTTGCGGTATGGCAAAACAATCTCAAGCGCCTGTTGGCGTATTCGAGCATTGCGCACGCAGGATATATGTTGATGGGAGTGGTCATCCTCAGCGACAAAGGCCTTGCAGCAGTGCTGATCTACTTTATCGTCTACCTGTTCATGAATCTTGGGGCATTCCTCGTTGTCATGATGGTCGCCAACAAGACAGGGAGTGAAGATATCGATACCTACAAAGGGCTGGGATACCGCTCTCCGCTGGTCGGTGTCGCGATGGTGATTTTCTTTGTTTCCCTCACTGGCCTTCCGCCCACAGCAGGATTTATCGGGAAATTGTATCTGTTTGCCGCCTTGCTGGATGCCAAGTGGATCTGGCTGGCAATTGTCGGGGCGATCAATAGCGTTATTTCACTCTACTACTATGTACGGATCCTGCGGAATATCTTTCTCCGCGATCCCGAAGGGGACGTGGAACCTCTTCATTTCCCGAAATCACAGCTGACACTCCTCGTTGCACTCCTGGTTCCAACCATCTTGTTCGGTCTTTACTTCACACCTATAGTCAATTTTGCCAACGCATCGCTTGTGATGTTCGGAATTCGATAAACCATCAACATAAATTCCTTGCCAATCGGTCAATCTCTCGCTTGAAGTGGCGGGAGGGGAACATCAGGCAATAGGGTTCGCGCGCACGCATCTTGGAAGTCGTTCCTTATTTGTTTAGATTTGCGTTTGTTGTGCATTCGTATACCCGCCACTGCTCATCAGGAATCAATCATAAACAGAAAATGGTAATCTCTTCTTGGCTCAATCGAATCTGAGAATACTGCTCATCGATGCTGATCATGATTTTGCGAACGCCATCACAACGCAGCTCAAATCAGAATTTGGGTTCGACGCTGTTGTGTTGCAAAGCGCTAAGCAAGCGACCGAAAAACTTGAAGCCATGAATGTCGGCATCGATGTGATCGTCGTGGACTATGAAATGCCGGAAATGACTGGTCTCGAATTCCTGCAATGGATGAAGAGGAACAATAATCAGACGCCGGTTGTGATGCTCACCGCTGCAGGTTCAGAGTTGGTGGCCGTTGAGGCGATGAAGTTGGGCGCTTATGACTATGTTCGGAAGGAGCAACTCGAATTAACACATCTTGGCCATGTACTCCATGCGACGAGCGAGCGCCATCAGTTTCGGATTACACAGGAATTCGATGCAGAACAACTTCGCGAAATGGGCCTAAACAGTCAGGCGACGGACAAGGCGCGTGATGTCTTGAATACTATTACTCCTCCCCTCAATACTGCTCTTGCAAACATCGATTACGAGATCGAGGTGAAAGGAGAAGAGGTTCTCCAGGAACTCGACCCGAAGTCACGTCAGAGGGTAAAAGGTCTATTCGAAGAGGTGCTGAAAGAAATCAAGGTTCTTGAGATGAGTGTCCGCGGACTTCTTACGTTGTATCGGATTCTCTATGCGCACCATAAAGAGGAGGATGAGATAGATGAGATCCGCCGGGATGTGGAGAAAACGCTTAAGTCGAACCAGCGATAGTGAACGGAAACAAATAACGAGAGTTTGGTAGGGCCAATATGAATCGAAGTGTTAACGCTTTCCTTTGACCTTCTCGTAAATGATCCGAACTCCTTCAAGGACGAGAGAAGGCTCCCAATGGATAGGTAGTTGGGAATGATCGCAAATGAACTTCGAAAAACCGCCTGTCGCAATCAACGTACCCTCTGCTTTTTCCCGCTTCAGTAATTCAATCTGCAACCGTTTCACCATTCCTTCCATGCCATCGATTGCGCCATAAAGAATACCTGCTTGCATGCTGCTCGTAGTGTCAGTCCCGATGATACCCGCAGGAAAATGAAGTTCCACTTTCGGGAGCTTTGCGGCCCTACGATGCAGATCAACTGCCGAAGTCTCAATGCCCGGCGCAATGACTCCACCAAGATAATCCCCGTTCTTGGCAATAACGTCATACGTCGTTGCTGTGCCGAAGTCGATCACAATGAGTGGCCCGCCGTGTTTTGCAAATCCGGCGACCGCATTACAGAGCCTGTCCGCACCTACGGCCTTTGGGTCGTCATAGTGGATCTTGATGCCAAGTGGAATGTCTGCACTGACAACGACCGGCTCAGTCTTGAAGTATTTCAACGCCATTGAAGCAAATATATCGGTCAGATCGGGAACGACAGAGGAAATCCCGATCCCGGCGATTTGCTTTGGTTCTATACCTGCGTCTTTGAGATACAAACGGAAGTAGGTTCCGACTTCATCCTCGGTATGTTGGAGCGAACTCGTCACTCGCCAGTCAAAAAGGAGCTTTGGTCCGTCAAAGACACCCATCACGGTGTGAGTATTTCCAATATCGATTGCGAGAATCATACCTCGTCGCGGTATTTCAATTTGCTATTGTACAATGGTGACATCGCCGGCATAAAATGTTGCTTGCCCCTTAGGAGTGTCGATGACGAGACCTCCCTCTGCATCAAGGCGAAGAGCGGTTCCTGATACATGCTCATCGCCGTGCGCGATGGTCACTGGCCTACCAAACATGGAACATCGCGAATTCCATTCTTCCATAATTTTCGCAGAGTCTTCCTTTTGGATACACGGAAGGAGTGCGTCCGCTTCCCGTAGTAACTCCTGGAGAAGACTCGTGCGATCGAATTTTTGTTCGAGCTCTTTCAAGAGCGATGTTGCCCGAGCGGCAAGATCGTCCGGAAAGGATGGTTGGTTGACATTGATGCCAATACCGATGACAGAAAAGTCGAAGCGGTCTTGAAGGAAGGAGTTTTCCAGTAATATACCGCAGCACTTTCGGCCGTTCAACATAATATCGTTAGGCCATTTGCATTCGATCGAGTGTTCGGAAACACGTTCGAGAGCCCGCGCGATGAACACCGCTGAATAGAAAGTGAGCAGTGCTGCGGATTCTTTCTTTAACGATGGACGGAGCACAATGGAAAAGAGAAGGTTCGTTCCGGGTTCCGACATCCACGAGCGTCCCAATCGGCCGCGGCCGGCAGTCTGGTGATCTGCAACGACCACCGTACCTTCGATTGTTCCGGTTTCCGCCAGCGTTTTAGCGCAGGCATTCGTTGAATCGATTGACTCGAATACAAACATCTTCTTGCCAATGACCTGTGTCTTGAGACCTTTGAGAACGCTCTCTTTCGAGATCATTGCTGGTATTCCGAAGACTTCACGTCTTTGGTAAACATGCGACTGAAATTGGCGGTTTTCCAGCCGGCGTAATAGACCACGTGTCCAATCTTGACAATTCTGTCAAAGAGAATCTTGTCGACGGTGTCTGTCGGCTTATGATAGTCCGCGTGGACTCCCGTAAAGAAGAACGCAATGGGGACGCCTCTTTTTGCGAAATTGTAGTGATCACTGCGGGAATAGAAATGATTGGGGTCTGTCGGACTGTCGTACGTGTAGTCCAGCTGAAGGTCTTCCGTTTCTTTATTGGCAGCCTTGAGCACGCTGTCGAGCTCAGTGCTAATTTTGTCAGAGCCGATCAAGTACGTATAAGGTACATTGCTCGTCCTTTCGTGAGAGGTATCCATGCGTCCGATCATGTCGGTATTAAAGTCCGCGATGGTTTCGTCAAGTGGAATGGCCGGATGCGCTGTATAAAACGATGAACCCAACAGGCCCTTTTCTTCTCCGGATACAGTGAGGAAGAGCAGGCTTCGCTTAGGTCTCACTGGGTTTTTGCTAAAGGCGAGTGCAAGATCCATAACCATGGACGTTCCGGAGCCATCATCGTCTGCGCCGTGATAGATGGCACCGTTTGACCCTGTTCCTAAGTGATCGAAATGAGCAGAGAACACAACAACCTGTTTCTTCAACACGGGATCACTCCCTTCAAGAAGCCCTACCACATTTTCAGCGTGTCGCTCCTCGTTCATGAGCTTTGTATTAATCGAGACAACGTCATTATCGAAATTCATGGGAGTGAAGACAGAATCTTTAAACGCAATCGCACGAAGTTCATTCAGCGATTTTCCTTCGGGTTTCAGGATTGCTTCGGCGATTGACGGGGACGCAAAGAACATAAGAGGCGATGTTCGCCCCGGACGGGAGGAGGGTTCTCCCTTCAACTGCATTCGGCCTTTGAGGATCCCAAAAGAACCGAGTTGCGAGGTAAGCCGCGCATACGATGCAGGTCCTTCATTATCCATGATGACTATTGTTGCCGCAGCCTCTGGATCAGGTCGAAACTGAGCAACGCGTCTGAACAATTGCGCTGAAGCGGTATCGTTCGGAGCTCTCCGTTGTCCTGTGAATACAACAACCACTTTTCCCGCAAGCTTCGGCTTGAGGGAGTCGCTTATCACATTGTCCATATAGCCAATAAACACAACATTGCCCGTCACGCTGGTGTCTTTTCCTCCAAAGGCGAAGAAATCATTCAGCCAGGAATACGTGCTCGTCATTGAGTGTGTATTCAACGTGATTCGCGATTCGTCGCTCACACGGGAGACCTCAACATCATAATGTTGCAGATAAGTGCCGTTATCTCCCATAGGTTTCAGGCCAAACGACTTGAAATGCTCTGCGATATAATTCGCGGCGAGCTTTTCGCCAGGATATGATGTTTCTCTTCCCTGAAGCTCATCAGATGACAAGTACGTGTCGAACGTCCTTAGGTCATCGGCCTTGATCGATTCGAAACCAACGCGGGCATCGTTCTCGACCTTTGGTGATTGTGCAAAAGCAAACAGGACAGGCAGGAGCAACAGCGGCACAAGCTTCATATTGATCTTTCTATGGTGTGATAGTTTGTCAGACATTCAGGAAAAAGACTCAGAAGGTTAGCGAAATTGCACTGTAAAATCAAGAAAATCGATGGAACTGGACTCCTGAAGATATTTCAGACTTGACTGACGATTCGCCCATCCCATGTCTGCCATTGCAGGAAGGAACCTGACAACCTGTCGGCGAATATTTACTAGTCGTTGAGATCATTTCGAATTGGGAGCAAAATCTTTCGAAATTCAACGAAACGTAAAATGGCACACCGATTGCAGATTGATGACCCAGTACATCAAAAACATCAACCAACAAGGAGAAGGAACAATGTTTTTCAAAGTGAATTTTGATCAGCCTGTAAACGAACTTGCCAAAGAATTCCTAACAGACGAGGATAACGAATTAGTTTTGTCGCAGCCTGCAGTCGATGTAATGGAGAATGCAAGTGAATCCGTGATTGTGGTCGAGCTGCCAGGAGTGAAGAAGGAAGACGTCAAGATCTCCGTCGAAAACGGATGGTTGGTTCTGAAAGGTGAGCGCAAGGCGACAGACACTCAAGTAGTAACGCGAGTTCTGCATCGTGAAATAGAGTACAGACCATTCTCACGTTCCATCAAACTTCCCCATCCTGTTGATGCAAACAAGATTTCGGCGCAACTGGAGGATGGAGTGCTAAAAATATCTTTGCCGAAAGCAGAAGAAGTCCGGCCTCGCACGATCGAAATCAAGTGAACTGAGACCGAAGGAGGACGCGAACAATGACGAAGAATGGACAAGTAGCGTTGGTGCGGAGAGGGCAGGATGCCCTCGCGAAGAGGATGGACCCTTTGGAGGGATTCGTGATGCCGCTCGTCGACATTTACGAAACCGGAGAATCGTTTGTTCTCAAGATGGACTTGCCCGGAGTGCAGAAAGAATCCATTAATATCCTTGCAGAACCAGGAGCTCTCCAAATCAAGGGAACCATCAATCAAGTGCAGAGCGAAAATGTCACCCTGATTTATAGCGAGATCAAAAAAATCAATTTCTTTCGCAAATTCAATATCGGCAACGGAATCAACGCCGATGACATCGAAGCATATTTCGACGATGGCGTCCTGACGGTGGTATTGCCAAAAAACGAATCGATGCGGGTGCGTGAAATCCCGATCAAGTGAACTAACAACTCAATTACAAAGGAGGATACAACTATGTCACTCATTCGATGGAACCCAGCGCGTGAACTGGCATCGTTTCCTTCTGACGTGTTCAGCGTGCAGAGGGAAATGAACAGGATGTTCGATAGCTTCTTTCGAGGCGCAGACGAGCAGGGTCTTCTGAACGGCAGCTGGTTACCGGCAGTCGATGTGGCTGAAGATGAGAATGAATATGTCGTCAATGTAGAGCTTCCTGGTGTCAACAAAGACGAAGTAAAGATCACGCTCGAATACAATATTCTTACTGTTCGTGGTGAGAAAAAAGCTGAGAAGGAAACGAAAGACAAGAACTATCACCGTATGGAGCGATCCTACGGTTCCTTCCAGCGGTCATTCACACTTCCGACATCGGTTAAGAATGACAAGATCGACGCGGAATACCGGGATGGTATCTTGAGCATCACCCTTCCTAAAGAGGAAGAAGCCAAGCCGAAACAAATTGAAGTGAAGGTGAAGTAAAACGGTGAAGAGGAGTTACATCCAAACACTGCAAGAACATGCGGTCGGGCCTCTGGTGGGAGGTCCGACCGTGCGTATTTCATCTGGAGTATTCAAAAAGGGAAGATCGAGGCTTTGTGGTGCCGCGAAATCAGACGAATCTTTGGTAGAAGAAAAAGCAAAGAGTGTCGTATCAAATAACGCGGTCGAGGGGCCGCACAACTAGTAAAGGAGTAATGAACAATGGCAACGAAAACTGGAAAGATCGTCGGAATCGATCTCGGCACGACAAACTCTGTCGTCGCGGTCATGGAAGGAAATGAGCCTGTGGTTATAGCGAATTCCGAAGGCGCGAGGACAACACCCTCTGTCGTAGGATTCGCGAAATCGGGTGAACGGCTCGTAGGAGCGGCTGCAAAGCGTCAAGCAGTCACAAATTCTCAGAACACTGTGTTTTCGATCAAACGGTTCATGGGCCGTTTCTTCAACGAAACGTCTGAAGAAATGAAGCTGGTACCATACAAAGTCATCAGCGGCGATAACAACACCGCCCGCGTGCAGATTGGCGACAGAGTGTATTCACCGCCGGAAATCTC
>CAZOIM010000055.1:12927-14234 GCA_964579855.1 uncultured Ignavibacteriaceae bacterium
GGAACCTTTGATATTTCCGTGCTCGAACTCGGAGACGGAGTATTCGAGGTTAAATCCACCAACGGCGATACACACCTTGGCGGCGACAACTTTGACATGCGGGTATTGGAATACATCGCAGACGAATTCAAGAAACAAGAAGGAATCGATCTGCGCAAAGATCCTATGGCTCTGCAGAGACTCCGCGAAGCCGCAGAAAAGGCGAAGATGGAACTCTCTCAGCTGATGCAGACGGAGATCAACCTTCCGTTTATTACGGCAACAGCAGAAGGGCCGAAGCATCTCAATTTGACTCTGACGCGGGCGAAGTTTGAACAGCTTGTTGAAGATCTCATTCAACGCTGCGTGCCTCCGGTTGAAAAAGCTCTCAAAGATGCCGGACTGAATCCGAACCAGATCGACGAAGTCATTCTTGTTGGAGGTATGACACGGATGCCCCGCGTCCAGCAGCTTGTGAAGGACACGTTCGGTAAAGAAGGACACAAAGGAGTTAACCCGGACGAAGTCGTTGCTGTGGGAGCCGCAATTCAAGGCGGTGTCCTTGCAGGTGACGTAACCGACGTGTTGCTGCTCGACGTTACTCCGCTGTCCCTCGGTATCGAGACACTGGGTGGCGTGATGACGCAAATGATCTCCGCGAACACGACGATTCCGACGAAGAAGAGTGAAATATTCTCGACGGCATCGGACAGTCAGCCGTCAGTAGAGATTCATATCCTGCAAGGTGAGCGACCAATGGCGGTGGATAACAGAACGCTGGGACGTTTCCATCTCGATGGGATTCCGCCTGCACCACGCGGCGTTCCCCAGGTCGAAGTGATATTCGACATCGATGCAAACGGCATGCTGCACGTCTCTGCAAAGGACAAGGCGACGAACAAGGAACAGAGCATTCGCATCACTTCGTCCAGCGGCCTGTCCAAGGAGGAAGTCGAGAAGATGAAGGCCGACGCACAGACACATTCCCAGGAAGACAAAAAACGGAAAGAGGAAATCGAAACGAAGAACCAGGCCGATAATCTTGTTTTCCAAACACGAAAACAGATGAAAGACCTTGGCGACAAAATGTCGACGGATGTGAAATCCAAGGTTGAGACCGCAGCGAACGATCTTGAAGCGGCGATCAAAGCCAACGACATGTCCGAGATTAAGGCAAAGACGGAAGCTCTCAACAACGCTTGGAATGAAGCCTCAACAAAGATGTACGAATCTGCGAAGTCCGCAGGTGGACCTCAGCCCGGAGGGCCTCAACCCGAAGCCGGCCAGCAACAACAACAGCAACAAGGCGGCGGTGAGGGGGGCAAGAA
>CAZOIM010000055.1:14334-18459 GCA_964579855.1 uncultured Ignavibacteriaceae bacterium
AAAATGAATTTCAATAAGTTTACCATCAAATCGCAGGAAGCAGTGCAGAACGCTCAGGAGATTGCCAGCAGTTATGGCAACCAATCCATTGAGCCGGAACATCTGCTTGCCGCGCTTGTGCAGGACAGCGAGGGCATTGTTGTGCCTTTACTGCAAAAACTCGGCGCGAATCTGAACTACGTCAAGATCAAAATCAACGAAGCGGTTGAGAAGCTGCCGAAAATTCAGGGTGCGGGAACGGGGAACCAACACATGTCTCCGGCCCTCGGACAAGTCTTCGATAACGCGCAGAAGGAAGCAGAGCAGCTCAAGGACGAGTATGTCAGCACCGAGCACCTCTTGCTCGGCCTTCTCGATGACCACGCTCAGGCTGCGGCGAGTTCCGCTGTCCGACTTCTGCGCGATCAGGGGATAACAAAAGACGGGGTCTACAAGGCACTCAAAGATGTCCGAGGCACACAGCGTGTCACGGATCAGAATCCGGAAGACAAATACCAGTCGCTCCAGCGATTCGGCAGGGACCTGAATGAACTCGCAAGGAAGGGCAAGCTCGATCCTGTGATCGGTCGTGAAGACGAAATTCGTCGTGTTCTCCAGGTTCTTGCGCGTCGCACGAAGAACAATCCGGTCCTTATCGGAGATCCGGGTGTGGGGAAAACTGCAATCGCGGAAGGAATTGCTCACCGTATCGTACAAGGTGACGCACCTGAGAGTCTCAAAACGAAAAGGATTATCGCACTTGATATGGGATCCCTTGTCGCGGGGACGAGCTTCCGTGGACAATTCGAAGAGCGATTGAAAGCGGTCTTGAAGGAAGTCACGGAATCGAATGGCGAAATCATTCTGTTCATCGATGAGCTCCACACACTTGTCGGCGCCGGGGCCGCACAAGGTGCCGTCGATGCAGCAAACATGCTGAAACCTGCTCTCGCACGCGGTGACTTGCGTGCCATCGGAGCAACCACGATCGATGAATACCGAAAGTACATTGAAAAGGATCCCGCCCTGGAGCGTCGATTCCAGCCGGTCGTCGTTGATGAGCCGAGCATCGAAGATACGATATCGATCCTCCGGGGTCTTAAAGAACGGTATGAAGTCCATCACGGTGTCCGGATTACCGACGGGGCAATAGTCGCCGCCGCGCAATTGAGCAGCCGGTATATTACCGACCGTTTCCTGCCGGATAAAGCGATCGACCTCGTGGACGAGGCCGCATCAAAGCTTCGTATCGAGATTGACTCGATGCCGGAAATTCTGGATGACGTTGAGCGTAGAATCAAGCAGTTGGAGATCGAGCGGGAAGCGATGAAACGGGAAAAAGATGACGAATCAAAGACAAGAATTGAATCGATAAAACAGGAGTTGGCAGGACTCAATGAAAACAGGTCGGAATTGAGAGCCCACTGGCAACTCGAGAAAGGCCTGATCCAATCGATCCGAACGATGAAAGGCGAGATCGACAAGGCCAGGACGGAAGCCGACCAGAAAGAACGATTGGGGGATTTGGGGAAAGTAGCCGAGCTCCGGTATGGGGTCATCACCGGACTGGAAAAAAAAGTCGCGGAGGCTTCCTCCAAGCTTGCCGATGTCCAGAAAGACCGCAAGATGCTGAAAGAAGAGGTCGATGCTGAGGATATTGCCGAGATTGTCGCGAAGTGGACTGGTGTGCCGGTCACGCGCATGCTGGAGAGCGATCGTGCCAAACTCCTTCAACTTGAAAAGAGAATACACGAGCGGCTTGTCGATCAGGAAGATGCCGTGAAGGCAGTCGCAGATGCGATACGGCGCAGCCGTGCCGGATTACAGGATGTGAAACGGCCTATCGGCTCGTTCATATTTCTCGGCAGCACAGGCGTTGGCAAGACTGAACTTGCCCGGGCGCTTGCAGAGTTCTTGTTCAACGATGAAAATGCGATGGTGCGGATCGACATGAGCGAATATATGGAGAAATTCTCCGTGTCGAGACTTATCGGCGCACCGCCGGGATATGTCGGATACGAAGAGGGAGGACAGCTCACCG
Organism: uncultured Ignavibacteriaceae bacterium; assembly: GCA_964579855.1. GTDB lineage: Bacteria > Bacteroidota > Ignavibacteria > UBA10030 > UBA10030 > JADGQA01. The sequence goes on from CAZOIM010000055.1 coordinate 16,355, forward strand.
AAGCTGTCAGGCGGAAGCCCTACTCCGTGGTATTGCTCGATGAGATTGAGAAAGCCCATCCCGAAGTGTTCAACGTTTTGTTGCAGCTTCTTGACGAAGGACGCCTGACAGACAGCAAAGGGCGGACCGTCAATTTCAAGAATACCATCGTGATCATGACGTCGAACCTCGGTTCGCATTTGATCCAGGAGCAGCTCCAGGAGTTCACGGAAGAGAACCGGGATGAGATCATGGGCGATTTGCGTATCAAATTGTTCGAGATGCTCAGGCAGACCATACGTCCTGAATTCCTGAACCGTATCGATGAAATAATCGTCTTCAAACCTCTGACGCTCAAGGAAATCAAACAGATTGTCGATCTCCAGTTGAAAGCCGTTCGTAAAATGCTTGAGGAGAAGAACATCAAGCTTGAAGTCACTGACGAAGCACGTGAGCGACTCGCAACGATTGGCTATGATCCAACGTTCGGGGCGCGGCCGTTGAAGCGGGTGATTCAGAAGTACATTATCAATGGTCTCTCCGAGAAGTTGCTTGAAGGCACCATTGCTGACGGAGATATTGTTCACGTGAAGATTGACTCACGCGGGATGGTGGAATTCGAAACGAAGATGAAGACAGAAGTTGTAAGCTAATTCTAAATAAGCTGGTCGGGTGCAATTTTCCGACCAGCAGTTTGTTCGCCCGCCGATTTATCCGTAACTTTCCCATGACATGCAACTCTCATCGCTTCTCGGTCACGTCCAAGAACTCCTCGGGAATATTCGGGCATCCAGCAAGCCTGCGGATAGCCTCATGGACGCGTTCTTTCGCTCACACAAATACCTTGGTTCTCACGACCGTCGATTCATTGCAGAAACGACGTACGGCACCCTAAGAAATCTCAGGCGATGCGAATTCCTTCTGCAAAGCGCCATCGGCGACAGTGCTGCAAGTGTTTCGCGGGAAGATGGCCTTCTTTTGCTGCCGGTCACATTTCTTGTCGGCATTGAGCACAAAACCCTGGTCGCCGCTGATATTACTCCTCCACTCTCTTCGATGGCCCTGAAGAACGGAATTGTCTCGTTCCTCAAGAACCTCGTGAACGACAACCCTATTCCGCAGACCGACATAGCGGAGCGCATCGGCATCGAGTATTCGTTTCCAGATTGGATGGTTCGTCGATTGCTCTACGAATATGGTCACGAAGAATCAGAAAACATCATGCGAAGTCTGAATGAACCTGCGCCCCTGACGCTCCGCGTGAACCTGCTGAAATCGACTGTCGAAAAGTGTCAGGAAGATTTGAAGAAACAGGAAATCGAAAGTGCTAGAACATCGATATCTCCGAGTGGTCTCCAGATCACAAAGCGCATTAATGTTTTCTCATTGAAAACGTTTCAAGACGGAGACTTTGAGGTACAGGACGAAGGGAGTCAAATCTTGCCTCTATTGATCGATCCCAAACCAACAGCGAAAGTCCTTGATGCGTGTGCGGGAGCAGGGGGAAAGACGCTGGGGTTTGCCGCGATCATGAAGAATCGGGGTGAGATTTTCGCGACAGACAATAACGGGTACCGACTCAAAGAGTTGAAAAAGCGGTCCCGGCGTGCCGGTGCATTCAATATTCGCCCTCTTGAAGTCGCGACTGTCGGAGATCTGCCGGACAAGCTAAAGAATTACTTCGATGTCGTTTTCGTGGATGCACCCTGCAGCGGTCTGGGGACCATTCGCCGAAACCCCGGAATGAAATGGACTGTGACCGAAGAGACGGTCAGCGAAGTTTCTGCGAAGCAGACAGAAATTCTTCGACAATGCATTGCCCTTGTGAAACCTGGGGGGAGACTCGTCTATGCTACCTGTACCTTGTTGCGGCAGGAAAATGAAGATGTCGTGAATCAGTTTGTAGGGGCGAACCCCGACTTCAGGTTTGTCAATCCGGAGCCAATGTTGTCCAAACTCGGCATTAAAAACGCAATTTCAGGCAACTTCATCAAGCTTCTTCCGCACATCCACGGCACCGACGGATTTTTCTGTGCCGTTATGGTCAAATCGTCCTAGTGCCAGGGTTCCCCAAAAAAGCGTATGTCATTGCGATCACGACAAAGTCGGGAGAAGCAATCTGACAT
>CAZOIM010000056.1:0-10857 GCA_964579855.1 uncultured Ignavibacteriaceae bacterium
GGTAATTCGATCAGGCGATATTTGCCGCTGATGGCGTTGAAATAGCTTTCTGAGGAAGGCGTTGCAGAACCGAGCACAACCACGGCATTGTTTTGCGCTGCGCGAACGATGGCAACATCCCTGCCGTGATACCGGGGGGATGCGTCAAACTGTTTGTAGGATGCGTCGTGTTCTTCGTCCACTACGATCAGTCCTACATTCTTCAAAGGAGCGAAAATCGCCGACCGAGGACCGATCACAATCTTTACTTTTCCCTCGTGAGCCATTCTCCAGGCGTCGTAACGCTCACCAATCGACAACTGACTGTGCATGACTGCAACATCCTTGGCGAAATGGGCTTTAAATCGCCTGACCGTCTGCGGGGTGAGGGCAATTTCCGGGACAAGCACGATTGCCGTTTTGCCCAATGCCAGAACTTTCCTGATTGCCTCGATATAGACCTGGGTCTTTCCGCTCCCTGTCACACCCAGAAGGAGATACGTCGCATAGTTCGCTTTTTCGAGAGAACCTTCGATCTCCTTTAAAGCAGCAGACTGATGATGATTCAGCGTAAGCGCAGGAGCCGGTTCAATTGCATCATATTCACTTGTCCGATAGACTTCCCGTTCGGAGCTTTCAAGAACACCTTTTCGTACTAATGTGTTTATTACCGACGGTGAAATGTCGGAGCTTGCGACAATTCGCTTCACGGACTCAATACCATTACTGTATGCAAGCTGCTCTGAAAGTTCACGCAGGGTGAGCAGTTGCTTTTGCGTCAGACGAATTTGTTTTTCCGGGATTGCATTCTTCTGGTCATCCAGTACGACCCTGCCTGATTCGCTCACGCTGATGACGGTTTCTCGCTTTGTAGACGCTGACGGTTTTCCGAGTTCCTCGTGGACTTCGATCCAGCCATTTGCTTCCAACTGATGCAGAACAGCGTGGAGCGAGCGCACACGCGTTCTCTTCTGAAGAGCGCTGAGACTTATTGTTGAGTCCTTCTGGAGAGCCAACAGAACGGCTTTCTGATTGACAGCCGAGGATTTCAGTGAAGCCAGAACGGCCTTGACGTCGAGAGTCTTCAATGTCACCGTTCTTGTTGTTTGCACCGACAATCCCTGCGGTGTGGCGGAACGCAGAACTTCACCCCACGGCGCAAGATAGTATTCCGCGATCCATTGGGTGAGCTTGATCATATCGCCGGAAAATGCGGGAACGGCGTCCAGGACATCTGAAATCGGTTTGATGTTTGCGACTGACGGAGAAGTGGGATGACCGACAACAACACCGGTCAACGACTTTTTGCCAAACGGGACAACGACTCTGCTTCCGACGGTCGCCTGGCTCTGAAACTCAACGGGGACCCAGTACGTGAATGGATGATCAATGGGAACGGGAAGGGCGATATCTACGAACATTTGAGTCACGAGGTCGAAATGAGCGCGGGGATCCGGGGAACCAACCTGAACGACAGTATCAGAACTTATGCGATGGACTGAAAATCATGAGTCTTACGATGCTTGAGGGGACCATGGATTGGACTCGCCATCACTTCAGATTTCGTCCTGCTTCCGCGAGTTCTCGCTCTAGCATACGGTAGACATCCCGCAACGGAAGTCCTTTATCAACTGCAATGCGTTTGCATTCTTCGAATTCGGGGATCAGAATTTCTTTTCCTTCGTTCACGACAGCTTTGACACGCACGGGGCCTAACGCAGTCTGAACTTCCTTTGTGCTGCGGGCGAGTTTTCTTCGGTTCATGGTCTGCATGCGGACGCCAATGCTGGTCGTCTCTCGGAAAATCACCTTCAACGCAGCATCGACGCTCGTGTGATCAACAAGGACCGACAGGACAATTCCCGGTCTCCCTTTCTTCATCACCACAGGCACAAGGTAAGCGTCGCGTGCGCCCGCCGAAAGCAGCGTCTCAATGATGTAAGGGTAGAGTTCCGGGTTCATATCATCGATATTCGATTCGATGCTGACGATTTCATCGGTCTCATCCTGAGATTCCAATTCGCCCACCAGCACGCGAAGGAGATTCGGAATTGCACCGAGGTCGCGCGACCCTGCTCCGTATCCGATCGCTGAGACTTTTATCCGTTCCACATCGAGGACTCCAAGCGAGCACGCTTTGATGATCGCAGCGCCGGTTGGCGTGGCGAGCTCTTGCGAAATGTCTGTGAGAACTGTAGGATATCCTTTGAGGATCTCCATGGTCGCCGGCGTCGGAATTGGCAATGCGCCGTGCTGAGAATTCACAAATCCGCCATTTCCGACTTTCACCGGGGATGAATAGACGGCATCTGTGCCGAAGTGGTCAAGACAAATCGCAACGCCGACGATATCAACGAGCGAATCAATGGCGCCGACTTCGTGAAAATGGACTTTCTCAAGCGTCGAGTTGTGGACCTTCGCCTCCGCCACGGCGATCTCGTAGAAAATCTTCTTTGCGCGGTCTTTGACACTGCCAGACAGAGTGCTGGCATCAATCAGTGCCACAATATCCGTATAGTGGCGGTGGTACTTCGGTTGCTCCGAAATGATGACATCAATCTTGGTCGCAACGATACCATTGCGCTCGACGTGCTTTGCATCCAATTCATAACCCTGAAGACCCAGTTTCTTAAGCTGATCAACTAAATCGTTAAATTGAAATCCGGCGCTCACGAATGCGCCGAGCGTCATGTCGCCTGAAATTCCGCCTATCGTATCAAAATAACAAATTTTCATAATGGCCAATCAGTGACTACTTCTTCAATCCCTAAAGGACTTTTTCCAAATGCTCGAGGAAGCGTCCGGTCGCTCCCATGTTTTCCTTGACAAGATCGAGTGCAATCGATCCGGCCTTTGCCGCCGCTTTCTTGTTGTTCAACAGAGTTCGGAGAGATTTATAGCTGTCTTGTTGGTCGTGGACGACGATGCCCCCGCCCCTGCGCACTAGTTCCAGAGCCTCCTGTGAATTCTGGTGCCTCGGCCCGAATAGAACCGGAATGCCATAAACGGCGGGCTCCAGAACATTGTGAATTCCTTGTTTGAAACTACCCCCAACGTATGCGACATCGGCATATTGATACAACGCAGTCAGAATGCCAATACTGTCCACAATAATGATACGTTCGCCCGAATAGTCGTTGAGGTCCGAGAATCGGATAGACCCGGATGTAGATTCAAGCTGGACTTCGATACGTTCAAGTGTCTGGAGCGTCGGCTCGTGCGGGACAAGTATCATCAACGCATTGGCATCGTATTGCATGATTTTCTTGAACGTGGGGAGAATGACCTCCTCATCCTCTTCCCAACTGCTTCCCACGACGAAGACTTTCCTCCGCCGAAGAATGGAATCCGGTATAAGATGTTTCTTCCTTGCCTCCTGACTCCTGGACCACACTTGATCATATCGCGTGTCCCCAATCGCCTGCACTTTCGGCGGCACGATTCCGATTCGTTCAAAGGACTGAACATCCGAGGTCGAAACTGCAAGAATGGAAGAAAGTTGCTGGTAGAGCTCCCGGTGAAAACCCCTCACTGGAAATTTCAACCTTGAGGAGTTCGCACGCATCGTGGCATTGGCAATAAACGTCGGGATGTTGCGCGCCGTTAACTCCCGGACATGGTTGGGCCAGATGTCGTAACGAACCATGACTGCAATGGATGGGCGAATGAGCGTCAGAAAACGACGGGCATTCCTGACGGTATCGAACGGTATATAGGTAATCAAATCTGCAAGCTTGTAGTTTTTCGAATGATCATATCCCGACGGAGAGAAGAAGCTCACGACAATATCGAGGTCGGAATACTTCTCCCTTAGAGCCGCGATGATAGGCTTTGCCTGTTCAAATTCACCCATCGAGGAGGAATGAAACCAGATTCGGCGCGAGGATTTCAGCGCGTTAACCTGTAGTGCGAGGTTTTCGAAAAGGTGGGTTCGTCCCTTCACTCCACGTCGAATCTTGGCGTTGAAGACACTCCCGAGTTGCAGTACCGTCCAAAGTGCGGGAATGACAACAACGTTGTAGACAAGGTACCAAATTCGTCTCATAATGTCCGAGGAATTGACCGAGTCTCTGAATTCCCCCGTTCATTAATAAGTCTTATGTGCCTGAAATTGGAAAGGACTCTTGGTCCGGATAGAAAACTGGGCTTGGAACGGTGCTCGGAACCTGTCAAGGCAATTTCAAACGATGCCCACTTGGTGGTCACATCCTGTGAAAGGTCCCTTCCACGGTTTTGAGGGCCCCGATCTTCGGATTGCGCGTTCAAGCAATCGCAATAACCCTGACTGTATGGCCGGCATTTTTCACGGATTATGGTAGCCAAACTTTGGAGGAAAAGCAACAAACGGGGCACAGATCGTCTCAACGCAGGCACGACTCCGGAACATCAATGTATGATTCGTTTGTATCGGTGGAACGTTGATTCTCCCCGACACGTTATGTATCTTTGACCGGCAGAACACCCTCCGAACAATTTTACAAATTTCCCGGACCATGGCAGAACAAATCTCATCAAGTCTGAGGCTTGAAGAAGAAAACAGGCGTCTCAAAAGAGCAATCGAAGAGCTTTCGATTCTCAACGATCTCGGTCGCGCCATCAGTGCCTCGCTTGATTCGCAGGAAATTATGCAGACAATTATCAGGCGATCTCTCCGGGCCGTCAACGCAGAACAAGGAGTGATCACGCTTGTCGATGAACAGGCAAGCCAGCCTATGAGAACGCTCGTCCGCACCATGGTGACGTCGAGTGACCACGAGCAGTTCCAGGTGAACCAGGCCCTTCTCGGTTGGATGCACTTGAATAAGAAGCCGCTGCTGCTCAACAATCCGAGGACGGATGAACGATTCCGCGGCGTGCGATGGGATGAATCGGTGATGTCTCTCCTGTGCGTTCCTCTGATCGTAAAATCAGAATTGAAAGGTGTACTGACCGTGTTTAACAAACGCGGGAATGTCGGATTCACCGACGAGGACCAGCGTCTTCTCGCCATCATCGCAGTACAATCCGGCCAGGTGATCGAAACAGCAAGACTCTACGAAGAGGAAAAGAACTTCGCAAAAATGCAGGAAGAAGTACGTCTTGCATCCAGGATTCAGTCGGACCTCCAGCCCAAGACTGCGCCAGTTATCGAAGGGTACGAGATTGCAGGAAAAAGCATTCCGGCCCAGGTTGTTGGTGGAGATTATTTCGACTTTATTCCTATTGACGACCAACGCATGGCAATCTGCCTTGGCGACGTCACCGGAAAGGGACTCCCCGCCTCTCTGCTGATGGCCAATCTTCAGGCAACCTTGCGCGGACAGTCTTTTCTCTGTACTTCGCCCAAAGAGTGTCTCGTTCGATCAAACAAACTCCTCTATCATAGTACGAGCCCCGAGAAATTTGCAACGGTGTTTTATGCCTCCCTCAATACCAAAGATCATGTTCTCTCGTTTTCGAACGCAGGACACGATTTTCCATTCCTCTTTTCCAACACAGAGACTCCAATGCGGTTAAAATCAGGAGGCATCATGCTTGGTGCCTTCGAAGACTTTGCTTTCGAAGAAGACAGTGTATCCTTGAAACCTGGCGATTTGCTTGTAATTTCCTCGGATGGTATCTCCGAGGCAATGAATTCAAACCTCGAACAGTTTGGCGAGGAACGCCTTCAGGCCGTCATCCGGGACCATCGGCACGCCGCGCCCAACGATATTATCGACAATGTCATCACAGCAGTCCGTTCACATGCCGGCAGTCATCCTCAGAGCGATGACATGACACTCATTGTCCTCAAGAGAGCTTGAGCGGTTTTGTCCTGCCCGGAATGACCCGATGCGGATTCTCTTCGTGATCCGCCGCGCGGGCTTAATAGCCGACGGAATCCAGGACGACCTGAATGTCATTGTGCGATGAAATTTATCCCAACTGAACAGTTTGCACGAGTTCAACTATGGAGAAAGTGAATACGTTCAGAATCGAGAAAGACTCTCTCGGAGAAGTACGGGTTCCTCACCTTGCCTATTGGGGAGCTCAGACCCAGAGGGCGATTGAAAATTTTCCGATCAGCGGAATGCAGTTTCCGCACGTCTTCATCCGTTCCCTGGTTCTGATCAAACGAGCGTCTGCGAAGGTAAACAGGAAATTGGGACTACTTGATGCACGCAGTTCGGCAGCAATTGCGCGAGCCTGCGACGAAATAGTTGAAGGAAAGCTCAGCGACCAGTTTCCCGTCGATGTGTTCCAGACCGGTTCGGGCACATCGACAAACATGAATGCAAATGAAGTTATTGCCGCGCGTGCCAACGAGATTCTGACCGGATCGAAGGATGTAAAATCTCCTATTCATCCCAATGACCACGTGAACCTCGGGCAGTCTTCCAACGATGTCATACCGACGGCCATTCACGTGGCGGCATTGCTTCAGACAAAGGAGCAGCTTTTGCCTTCACTGGCGATCCTCTCCAGAACTTTGAAGCTCAAGGCGAAAAACTATCGCAACGTGGTGAAGACCGGGCGCACCCATCTTATGGATGCCATGCCGATCACCGTTGCCCAGGAAATGTCCGGCTGGGCTGCTCAAGTGGATAACTCGATTACGAGAATCAAGTCAACATTTCCGAAACTTTCGGAATTGGCGATCGGAGGGACGGCTGTCGGAACCGGCATCAACACCAACAGGAAATTTGGCAGACTCGTTGCGTCGGAACTCTCGGCGGCGACGAAAATAAAAATGACAGAGGCCTCGAATCACTTCGAGGCTCAATCGTCGCAAGACGCTGTCGTTGAGCTCTCGGGACAGTTGAAGACATACGCGTCAGCTTTGTTGAAAATCTCAAATGATTTACGATGGATGAACAGTGGACCCATTGCAGGCCTCGGCGAGATACAACTTCCGTCTCTCCAGCCCGGCTCATCGATTATGCCCGGAAAAGTGAACCCTGTTATTGCAGAATCGGCACGAATGGTCGCCGTGCAGGTGATGGGAAACGATACCGTCATCGCTGTCGCCAACGGGCTCGGCGATTTTCAGCTGAACGTCATGATGCCGGTCATCGCCTATAATATCCTGCAGTCTATTACTCTCCTCGCAAGGGTCTCAAGACTGCTCGCTGAAAAGGCCATTGCTGGATTTGAAGTAAACGAACCGCATATCAATGATGTCCTACACAGAAATCCAATCCTCGCTACAGTACTCAATCCCCTCATAGGCTATGACAAGGCCGCCGAGGTTGTGAAAAAGGCAGCAAAAGAAAAGAAAACTGTAAAGCATATCGTTGTAGAAATGGGTTATCTTTCTGCTGATGAAGCCGACCGTGTCCTCGATCCCGCGAAGATGACAAAACCCGGTTCTATTGCCAAAGATACGTGAAGAGAAACGCCGCGACGCTGAAACGTTCCGTAGATGTAGAGTCCTTACCGATCTGCAGAAGAGTGCATCAGCCGTCTCGTGTACTGTTGAGAAGGTGAACTCAGTAACGAATGGTCTGTACAGACCGTTTTCTATCGCAAATGTCTACACCCATGCTGCGTTCTCAGCGAATTGACCACTGACAGGAGGTACGTGCCATGCATATGCGCTTGCTCAAGGTGAACATCCGGAAAGAGGATGCCTCCGGACTCGGTCGTTTGTACGAGGAACGGATTATTCCTGCACTTCAAAACACCGGCGGATGTCTCTACGCGTGTTTGATGCAAAGTGTCCATCAACCGGATCACGGGATTTCACTGACCCTCTGGCGAAGTCACGAAGATGCATCACAGTACGAGCGCAGCGGTCTGTTCATGCAACTTGTCGCAGAAGCGCGTCCCTATTTCGCGGACAGTACAGAGTGGAAGCTTGAACTTTCCAAGGACTTTACCCTAGAATACACGCAGGGGCCGGCCGAACCGACGGTGAAGAGTTTTTCCGTCTCCACCACCAGCGCTAAGGTGATTCCCTCGAAAGACAAAGCGCCGACAGCATTCCTTCGCATTGTCTCTCTCCATATCAAGTCCGGCAAATTCGAAGAGTACAAGCAGCTGTATGAACACGACGTTATCCCGGCGCTTCTCGCGACCCGGGGATGTCAATTTTCGTGCCTATCGACACCCACTGTGGACAGCAACGAAGCAATTTCCGTCACGTTATGGAACAGCCGCGCGGAGGCTGAGGACTATGAGCGTAAGGGCACGTATGCTCAGCTCCTGAAAAGTGTCAGCCACACGCTCAGCGATCTTACTCAACTCAAAATGCAGAGTGTGGGGACTATGCTGCCAAGCGTGACCAGCGAAGATGTGGAGGTTGACGGGTTCAACCTGATTGCAAGCAAAAGTTTCCTGTGAAGGACTGTATTTTGGACTGAAGTGCAACATGTATGAACACGATCGTCGTCATCAACAGTGAGTTGACGAGAGACCGGAACCAGCAACCGACAATCCATTGACAGATAAGAATGAACTGCCGAGACTACAAAAGACATCCATCCAAAGAGTATGAATAAGAAGAAGCAATCAAAGACAAGAAGTCCTGCTACAAAAAAGACCATGAAGATCGGAAGCAAGATTCATCAACGCACGGTTCCGCTGGATCTCTCTGCCGCTGAATTCCGTTCGGCAGGACAAACGCTTGTGGAAGACCTTGCACGATTTCTCGGCGGTATACGAGACAGAAAGGTCACGACGGCAAAGTCGCCGCGTCAAATCCGTGCACGCTTGAAGGCCCAGGGTATTCCACCCAAAGGTACTGACCCGAGAAAGCTCCTGCGGGATACGACAAAATTGCTCCTTGCTGACTCCCTCTTCAACAGCCATCCAAGATTTTGGGGCTATGTGACTTCGAGCCCCGCTCCGATTGGAATCCTCGGTGACTTGCTGGCGAGTGGCATCAATCAAAACGTCGGAGCGTTTGCGCTTTCTCCCGTTGCAACGGAGATTGAAGCTCAGACAATCCGCTGGATCGCTGATCTGATAGGTTATCGGACTGATTGTGGAGGTATTCTGGTCAGCGGAGGCAATACTGCTAATTTCGTTTGTTTCCTTGCGGCCCGCAAAGCAAAGGCACCCTGGGATGTTCGCAAAGAGGGACTTGCCAATGGAAGCAAGCGGCTTCGAGTATACTGTTCCGATGAAACGCACACCTGGATACAGAAGGCGACCGATATGTACGGACTCGGCACCGATGCCATTGCCTACATACCCTCCGATGAACATCAGCGCATCAATATTCTCGCCCTTGAAGATCAGCTCAACAAGGACCGTAAGCAAGGATTCCTACCTTTCATGCTCGTTGGAAACGCGGGAACTGTCGGCACTGGCGCCATTGATCCTTTGCGAAAGCTAGCCGAAATCGCGCACAAAAATAATCTTTGGTACCACATCGATGGAGCCTACGGAGGTTTTGCCGCAGTCCCTCCCGATGCTCATAAGGACTTTGCAGCAGTAAGTAAAGCCGATTCAGTGGCTGTCGATCCGCATAAATGGCTCTATGCACCGCTGGAAGCCGGGTGTGCATTGGTCCGGGAACCAAACGCCCTCCGGGAGACCTTTAGTTATCATCCAGCCTACTACCGGTTTGACGACAACAGCGAGGAATCTCCGATCAATTACCACGAATTCGGACCGCAGAATTCGAGGAGTTTCCGTGCTCTCAAAGTGTGGCTCGCCCTGAAGCACGTCGGCCGGGATGGATACGCACGAATGATTGCGGATGATATTGTTCTTGCGCGTAAGCTTTTTGAAGACGTTCAGCGTTATCCAGACCTTCAGGCCCTCACCTGCGGATTGAGTATTACGACATTTCGTTATGCTCCAAAGAAATTGCTTGATGGATCGTCAGGTTCTGAAGAATATCTCAACAAGATCAATACCGAGTTGCTTGCTCGCCTCCAGGCAAGTGGAAAAGCCTATCCCTCGAATGCATTCGTCCAGGGTAAGTTTGCGCTTCGAGTTTGTATAGTGAACTTCCGTACCACCCTTGAGGATTTGTTGTCATTACCGCCGATGGTCATTGCACTGGGCAAACGAATAGAAACTGAATGGGGAACGACTGTCCGACAATCATCGGCCACGGTGACTTCGGCAAGTTCTCAGAAGAAACAACGCTGAACTAGTTCGAAGTAAGACGCTGCAGAGGTAGTCCGTCAAATTCCTCCCGGGTGCCGTAGAACACGTGAAGTTGGCCGAGGATCGGCAGAGTGCTTTTGTTGTCCAAACTGAATAGTCACACAAGAAAACTTCCGAAAGAGATGCCATGATTGGGCAAACCATATCTCATTATAAGATTCTCGAAAAGCTGGGTGAGGGGGGCATGGGTGTCGTTTACAAGGCTCAGGATACGAAACTGGATCGGCTCGTTGCGATGAAGTTTCTCCCCCATCATCTTGCTGCCAACGAAGCGGAAAAGGCGCGGTTCCTCCAGGAAGCAAAAGCCGCTTCGGCGCTGAATCATCCGAATGTCTGCACGATCTACGACATCAAGGAAGAAGACGACAAGCAGTTTATCGTTATGGAATTCGTCGATGGCGCCACGCTGAAAAACAAGATTCCGATCCAAAAGATCCAGGACGCCTTGACGTACGCGCTGCAAATTGGAGAAGCCCTTCACGAAGCACACGGGAAGGGAATCGTCCATCGCGACATCAAGTGTGAAAACATCATGGTCAACGCGAAGAACCAAATCAAAGTCATGGACTTCGGTCTTGCCAAACTGAAAGGTTCATTGAAGCTGACGAAGACTTCGAGCACCATCGGAACACTTGCCTACATGGCGCCGGAACAAATTCAAGGCGGCGAAGTCGATGCCCGCTCCGACATCTTTTCGTTTGGCGTCGTGGTGTTCGAAATGCTCACAGGCCACATGCCGTTCCGCGGAGAACACGAAGCGGCGATGATGTATTCCATCATCAACGAGGAACCGGAGAC
>CAZOIM010000056.1:10957-18379 GCA_964579855.1 uncultured Ignavibacteriaceae bacterium
GCGGAGAACACGAAGCGGCGATGATGTATTCCATCATCAACGAGGAACCGGAGACTGTCCAGAAAGTCCGTCAGGACGTACCGGCCGAAATTGACCGGATCATCCGTCGAGCGCTGGAAAAGGACCCCGAGGATCGCTACCAGCACATTGATGACATGGTAAGCGAGTTGCGAAGAATCCAGAAACAAACAACACGAGTTTCACGGACAACGGTCATGGAGACGCCGAGTCCCAGAACTGCAGAACTGACACGTACTACCGACAAGATTGATCCGACAGAGATGGTTCCAACGGCTGCGGGACAGACCGCGAAGAAGACTCGTGTCTTTGTTGTTTCAGGGACGGTTCTTGTCATTTTCGTTGCCATCGTCATCGGGTATTTTGCCTTTTTCGGCCGCCACCAATCGATCGACTCGATTGCCGTACTGCCGTTTGCCAATGTCGGCGCAGATCCCAACACGGAATACCTGAGTGACGGAGTTACGGAGAGTCTCATCAATGCGTTGTCGCAACTCTCGAATCTTACCGTGATGTCGAGAAGTTCGGTGTTTCACTACAAAGGAAAAGACGTTGATCCGCAAAAGGCAGGAACCGAACTCGGGGTGAAGGCGGTCCTCGTCGGGAGAGTCACACAACATGGCGACAATCTTCAGATCAGCACGGAACTGGTGAACGTCGCCAACAACACTCACATTTGGGGTCAGCAATACAACAAAAAGCTCTCCGACATACTTACCGTCCAGGATGAAATCTCAAAAGAAATTTCCCAGCAACTGAGTCTGAAACTGGTCGGCGAAGAGGAGAAGAAACTTGCAAAGCACTCCACCGAGAACACGGAAGCATATCAGCTCTATCTCAAGGGCCGATTCTACTGGAACAAACGGAAGGCGGATGACCTCCAAAGAGCAGTCGATTATTTCAATCAGGCGCTCGAGAAGGACACGCAATTTGCCCTTGCCTATGCGGGATTAGCCTCAGCCTACGCTATTCTCCCGGAATATTCAGGTTTACCTCCAAAAGACATCGATCCTAAAGCTGAAACAGCTGCATCCAAGGCTCTCGAATATGATCCGACATTGGCCGAACCGCACGCCGTATTGGGACTGATAAAATTCGGTCATCAATGGAATTGGGACGGTGCGGAACGTGAATTGAAAAGAGCAATAGAGCTTAATCCCAATTACCCAACCGCATACCATTGGTACAGCATTTCACTTCGCTTGCAGGGAAAGCTCGAAGAGTCTCTGGCGGAGATCAAACACGCACAGCAACTCGACCCTTTATCGTTGGTCATTAATCTGAACGTTGCGGAAGTCCTCTTGTACATGCAACGAGACGACGCGGCAATAGAGCAGTTGAAAAAGACGTTGGAGCTCGATCAGAATTTTCCAGGCGCACATGCTGTACTTGGGTCCACCTACGCACAACAGAGCAATTACACAGATGCCATCCGTGAACTCCAAATAGTTCGGCAGATTGTCGGTCCCAATGATCCTACTGCTCTCGGTGTGCTGGGTTTTGTGTATGCAAAGGCGGGAAGAACGAACGACGCCAACGAGACGCTCAAGAAAATGCTCGAGTTCACCAAACGGGGCTATGCGGTGGCAGTTCCTGTAGCGAACATCTACGCGGGGCTAGGCGATAACGACAAAGTGTTTGAGTGGCTCCAGAAGGGATACGATGAACAGAACGTTGGTATTGGATATCTTAAGATTTCCCCTGTGTGGAACAGCGTCCGTTCCGATCCGCGATTTATAGCCTTGCTCAGTAAAATAGGATTACAGAAATGATCGGACAGACAATTTCCCACCACAAGATTCGAAATTTATCCACGAGTGTTCCACAGCGAATGGATGCAATTTTCAGAATCCCGACGTTGTCTGTCAAGATCCCAAAGAAGGCAATGCACTGATTGGCTCAACAATTAGCCATTATCACGCTACAAAACAGCTGGACGTCACAAAACGGTGCAAGATTCCTTTTTGCAGTCGCAGAGAAATCGAATGATCGGAACAACAATTTCGCACTACAAAATTCTCGAAAAACTCGGTGAAGGCGGTATGGGGGTCGTGTACAAAGCCGAAGACACCAAGCTTCGCCGCTCAGTCGCGTTGAAGTTGCTTCCTCCCAGTCTTCTTGTGAATGAGGACGACCGCCGCCGCTTCGTCCACGAAGCCCAGGCTTTTGCAGCCCTCAATCATCCCAATATCGCTACCGTCTTTGAAATCGATGAGTCAGAAGCAAAGACTTTTATCGCACTGGAGTTCGTCGCAGGAGAAAACCTCGCTGAGAAGGTCAAATCGGGACCGTTGAAGCTGGATGATGCACTCTCAATCGCTATCCAGACATGCGAAGGCCTGCAGGCTGCGCACGAAAATGGTATCGTGCACCGTGATATTAAAAGTCAGAACATCATGGTCACTCCCAAAGGTAAGGTGAAGATTCTCGACTTCGGATTGGCAAAGCTGCGCGGAGCCACTGTTGTGACAAAGGCGGGTACAACGCTCGGAACAATGGGATACATGTCTCCCGAGCAACTCCGGGGAGAACCGGTCGATCACAGAGCCGATATCTGGGCCGTGGGGGTTGTCCTGTATGAGATGATCGCCGGCCGGAGACCATTCCAGGGTGATTATGAAGATGCTATTGCATACCAAGTGATCAACCAGCATCCGGAGCCGTTGACGGCGATCAGGACGGGTGTGCCGATGGAGTTGGAACGGATTGTGAAGAAGGCAATGCAAAAAGACCTTGCCGATCGTTATCAGCATACAGACGAATTGCTCACCGATCTGAAACTGGTCAAGAGACGACCAGAGTCGGGCGTGCCGATTCAGCCTCCCGCTTCGAAAAGTCCACTATCGCGAGCGCGTGTATATATCGTTGGAGGAGCTGCCGCACTCTTTTGTTTTTCCCTCATCGCGACATATATGCTGTTCTCTCCAAGGTCGGCTTCGCCGGAAGATAAATCGATAGCCATTCTTCCGTTTATGAATCTCAGTGAGGACAAAGAGAGTGAGTACTTCAGTGATGGCGTCACCGAAAATCTCATCACCGACCTGACGAAAATCCAAGGACTCCGCGTAATAGGCCGGAACAGTGTGTTTCAATTCAAGGGCAAGACTGTTGATATGAAAAAGGTGGGGGAGGATCTCAGTGCCAGATACGTGATGGAAGGAAGTGTTCAGCGGTCGGGCGATCGTCTTCGCGTCAACGCAAACCTCATCAACGCCTCCACGGGCTATCATCTTTGGGCTGATCGTTATGACCGCGAGCTCAAAGACTTCTTTTCGGTGCAGGACGATATCACGAGCCACATCGTGGCTGCACTCAGAGTTACATTGAAAACTGGCGAAATTGCACCAGGGTCAAGGACGACAAATCCAGATGCTCAGGACCTCTATTTGCGCGGCACCTACTTCATGCATAAATCCGATGAAGAAAATCTTAACAAGGCCCTGAACTATTTCCAGGAAGCTCTGGAAAAGGACCCTGGGTACGCACTCCCCTATGCCGGAATTGCGCACACCTATTCAACGCTGGCTGATGCCTACCTTGCGCCCATGGAAGCCTATCCAAAAGTCAAAGCCGCAGCGCGCAAAGCATTAGAGCTCGACAGCACGCTTGCGGAAGCACGGGCTTCTCTGGCATATACGTTGGGAGCCTTCGACAGGGATTTTGCGGGTGCCAACCGAGAGTTCCGTCGAGCGATTGAATTCAACCCGAATTCTGCGGATATCCACTCGTCGTACTCCAATTTTCTTTGTGGGAATTCCAATAATACTGAGCAGTCGCTTGTTGAAGCAGACCGCGCAATCAGCTTGGATCCATTATCTGCTGCTGCGAGCTCGCAGAAAGAGTACAGCCTATTCCTGGCCCGCCGTTACGACGAAGCGATCCAACAAAATAAGAGGACATTGGAACTCGACCCGCATTACTTCTATTTCAGTTCCGGTGCCGCAGACGCTTACAGAGAAAAAGGATTGTTCAGACAAGCAGTCGAGGGGTATTTGAAAGCTGAGCAGTTTGCGCACGGTTGGCCGATTCCAGGGCTCGCTATCACATACGCACGCATGGGAAAACGGAGGGAAGCGGAAAAGATTCTGCACGAGTTGGAGAATCTCTCGAAGGGCAGGTATGTATCCCCCGCTTTGATCGCACAGATCTACGCTGCTCTGGCGGAGAAGGATATGGCTTTCAAGTGGCTGGAGCGTGCGTACGACGTGCGCGATGTTAACTTGCTAGGCCTCGGGAATGACCCAGCCTTGGATCCCCTTCGTTCAGATCCCCGGTTTACTGTTTTGATGAAGAAAGAGTTTGGCAATGAATAATATTGCAGGTCGATGATAACAGAGGAAGAAATTGCCAATTGGATACCGAAGATTATGAGATCCTGACATCGTCTCCCAGAAAAAGAGATATATGATCGGCCAAACGATATCACAATACATGCTGCTTGAGAAACTCGGCGAAGTGTCAAACTACCCGGCGAGTGCTTCTCAACGAGTCGTTGGAATTTTGAGCATCCCGACGACTTTTGTCGGGAGCGGCAAATTGAGGTGCCTATGATCGGCTCAACCATTTCCCACTATAGGATTCTTGAGATATTAGGCGAGGGGGGCATGGGCATTGTCTACAAAGCCCAGGACACCAAACTCGACCGCTTCGTTGCGCTCAAGTTCCTTCCTCCCCAGCTTAATGCTTCAGAAGCGGATAAAGCCCGATTCATTCAGGAAGCAAAGGCCGCCTCTGCACTCAACCATCCGAACGTCTGCACGATTCACGATATCCAGGAACATGAGGGTCAACTGTTTATCGTCATGGAATTCATTGACGGACAAACGCTTAGAGAGAAGATGGCAACCCTCAGCTTCAAGCAGGCAATCGAGGTTGGCATTCAGATAGCCGACGGTCTTGCGGCCGCGCACGAACAAGGGATCGTCCACCGGGACATCAAGTCCGACAACATTATGATCCGTAAAGACGGTATAGCACAGATAATGGACTTCGGGTTGGCCAAGTTGCGTGGCATCTCAAGGCTTACGAAGGAGGGGAGTACTCTCGGTACGGCCGGCTATATGTCGCCCGAACAGGTGCAGGGATTGGAAGTCGATCATCGGTCCGACATCTTCTCGCTGGGTGTGGTTCTGTACGAGATGTTCACAGGCCAGCTTCCTTTCAAAGGCGTTCACGAAACCGCAATATCGTATGAGATCGTCAATATTGATGCCCCACCGATGTCGTCGATCAAGCCGGATATCGATCCGGCTCTTGATGCAATCGTGCTCGAATGTTTGGAGAAAGATGTCAACGAACGCACACAATCTGCCAAACAAGTTTCCATCGATCTGAAACGATTTAAACGTGAAACGAGCAAAACGCGCGTGAGTCGAATCACACAAGCTCATCCGGTCGCCCAGTCTCCGGGCATTTTATCGAGAGAAGCCCAGCCATCTCCAACTGTTTCAGGAAAGAATCAGGGATCCTTCATCTGGATCGTAACAAGCATCGTGTTCCTTCTCGCGACGGTGGTTGTGTCCCTGATTCATTTTCGAGAACGAGCGCCAGAGCGTTTTGCAGCCCGGTTTGTGATTCCTCCTCCGGAAAACACGAGATTTCAAAACGTTTTCGTCACGAACTTTGCCATTTCTCCTGACGGTCGGACGCTGGCGTTCGTGGCCGAGGATTCTCTTGGTAAGAACCATCTTTGGATTCGTCCACTGCACTCATTATCTGCACAACTTCTCCCCGGGACAGAAGATCCCGAAATGCCGTTCTGGTCTCCCGATAACCGTTTCATCGGTTTCTTCGAGAACGATAAACTGAAAAAGATCGAGGTATCAGGAGGCCCGCCTCTTACGTTGTGCGATGCAACCCACTGCCGCGGAGGGACATGGAATTCCCTCGGACTCATTCTGTTCGGCGTGAACGGAAAACCTCTGCAGCGCGTGTCTTCTTCGGGTGGCGTACCGACAGTAGCTTCTGCCCATGACACGGTTCGGCAGGATTCGAACGAGCGCTTTCCGTGCTTTCTTCCGGATGGAAATCACTTCGTTTACTTTGCTGTCGCCAGGGGCGGGAAAGTTGAGGAGAACTCGATCTTCCTGGGATCTCTCGACGGCTCGGTTGACAGGATGCTTCTGCGAGCCCAGTCACTCGCAGGGTATGCGTCAGGTCATCTTCTGTACTTGAGCGATCAGACTTTGATGGCGCAACCTCTCGATGAGCGCACGTGGACGTTGAGCGGTGATCCATTTCCCGTTGCAGAAGGAGTTCATTCATTTTCACCAGTTGGCAGTTCGATGTTTTCGGTCTCGCAGAACGGTATCCTTGTTTATCAAATGGGCTTTGGGGGATCAGCGAGTCGGCTCGTATGGTGTGATAGAAGTGGAAAACAAATAGGAGCAGTAGGAGAAGCCGGCGCCTACAACAATCTCCGCATTTCCCCCGATGGACACCAGGTAGCTGCAGACCTTCTCGACACCAAGTCGAACAACCGCGACATCTGGATCTACGATCTGGGACGCGGAATTCGAACGCGATTCACCTTCGATCCGAAGGATGACAGGATTCCTGTCTGGTCGCCTGATGGGAAGCAACTGGTTTTTGCGTCTGATCGCAAGGCGCCGATGAACATTTACCGTCGCGCTTCCAGCGGGATTACGCCAGAGGAGCTGCTTCTTGGAGGAAAAGGAGATGTACGGCCCAGTGATTGGTCATCAGATGGAAAATTTATCTTGTACTGGATCAATGATCCAAGAACGGATGACGACGTGTGGGTCTTGCCGTTGACTGGAGATCAGAAACCAATTCCCAT
Source organism: uncultured Ignavibacteriaceae bacterium (assembly GCA_964579855.1). Classification (GTDB taxonomy): domain Bacteria; phylum Bacteroidota; class Ignavibacteria; order UBA10030; family UBA10030; genus JADGQA01. The sequence goes on from CAZOIM010000056.1 coordinate 17,775, forward strand.
CGTCCAAACATCGTTCTCAGAATGGAATGCCCGCTTCTCACCGGATGGCAGGTGGATTTCGTATACGTCAAATGAGTCCAGCCAGAATGAGGTTTATGTTGTCCCATTTCCCGGTCCCGGTCCGAAGTGGCAGGTCTCAGTGGGTGGTGGAGGTTATGCACGATGGCGACGCGATGGAAAGGAAATGTACTACCGTTCCCTTGATGCAAAAATCATGGCGGCGGAGGTGAATGCCGGTGATGGTAAGTTCGAAGTGAGGAATGTTCATGCATTGTTCCAGACGCGATTTGCTTCAGGAGGAAACGATAGTTATGACGTAACTGCCGATGGCCAGAAGTTTCTTATCATAACTTCTTCCGAAGGAGTGGCTGCTCCGTCGCTGACCGTTGTGATCAATTGGGACGCGGAGGTGAAGAAGAAATGATCGGCCAAACTATCTCTCATTATAAGATTGTAGAAAAGCTCGGAGAAGGTGGTATGGGTGTGGTCTACAAAGCCCAGGACACCAAACTCGACCGCTTCGTTGCTCTCAAGTTTCTCCCTCCCCACTTAAGCGCCTCAGAAGCAGATAAATCCCGGTTCATCCAGGAAGCGAAGGCCGCATC
>CAZOIM010000057.1:0-7366 GCA_964579855.1 uncultured Ignavibacteriaceae bacterium
GAATGACAAGATCTATTGATTCATACGATGACTTCGGGGGATGGAAGGAACTCTGCACGTCTGGCGGAGAGTCCGTCTCGTCACAGCCCCAAATTTGGTGTTCGTTTGTTTCACCACCCCCCCAGAACGATGCTCACAATTTGAATTCTGACTCACTGCAAGACGAGGCGCATGGCTCGACATCTTATCGAAGAGGGACAGCTGGGGTCATCTTTTTTTACTGCACGATGAACATGTCTCGCGGAGAGGGTTTCGTTCGAGTTCAACGGCTTGAATTGTTCGTCCGCATCGAAAGCATAACCCGAATTTACCAATTGCGATCCGCTCAAGTGCCGCTCGCATTTCGAGTACCGCGCCTGTCGATTTACAGTCAAGGATTCGAGCTTGTTGGATAGCTGCAAAAATCGAATCAGGAGTCGCCGTTGATTGTCCAACGGCATTGCGGATTTTCAATTCTGTAAGGATCTCGGACAATGTCTGGTGAAAATCGCGTTGAAAGGTCTGATCGAGCTCTTTGAGGAGTGCTTGCTTTACTAATATGGAGAGGGTGTGTCTCACAGATTTTCACCTCCTTTGGGTATAGCAACACCGCGGTCTTTCTGAATTTCCAGGATTTGCCGTTGTTCTGCATCGGCTTCAGAAATCTGGTGGATCTACTGGTCAATTCTCAGAAGGTTGTGGATACTTCGAACTACTTCTTCAGCATTGAAAGGTTTGTAGAATACAACCTGCGCAGTCCGCTGGACCATTTCCTCAACATCCGATCTCAGGCGATTGTATGCCCGGAGTATCACAACCGGCACTCTTACGCAATTGGATTCGACAATACTGAGCTCGAGCATGACATCTGACGAAAAGGTATGTAAATCTACGATGAGAAGAGCGGGATCGAACGATGCAATACGCTTTGCAAGGTTTCCCATAGATGTTTCACATGAAATCTCAAAATGGTTTTCGAAGAGCATAGAGAGACTCTGTGCCAGATCTCGATCAGGACTGAACACAAGAATTTTCTTCTTCTTGGTCATCTGGGTCAAAACCTGAGGCTCAGGGGAGACATTCTCTTGTCGGTGGGTAGGAGTCTCATTCATAGAAGTAGGGCTTAGCTTGCTCCAAATCAGTGTCAAGATATATGCCACATCATAGGCTGATATCGTAATGAACCATAAGAATCTGATTTGTCAATTTGCGTCGATTTTCGCCAGTATCGCAATGGATGACAAGTATCCTTTCCTAATCCCGCCAATCGACTTCCTGCAACTCGGAATCCTGCTGATTGCTTATCGATTCGAAAGTCGAAGGAAATACCCATTTAACCAGTTGGTAAGGCACTTGGAGTTGAGAATTTCAACACAACGATGATGATCCCGACTGAATTCCGTCACACTCTAAGTACAAGCTCAACAAATCCCAGAAAACACAAACGACTGAAAGCCATTACGAGTGCGATAGTATGTATGGCGGTAAGATCTTTTAATGACCTCAAGTAAAGTGTGTAGATCGATTTCAAAGCAAACGATACTGCTCGTTTTATGTGAATCCATTCGAGACAATCATCTTGGCCCTCAACAATTACTAAGTTGCTGGATTTCCAGCGCAGCGTCAAAGCAAGACACCACGTACTGATTCGTGAATGTATCAAATGAATTATTCGACGATTTATTCTCTTGCATCATCCACAGATCCGGTTTCCATTGATTACTTCTCGTCTATCTTTATGATTTTGCGAGATATCTTTAGATCCACGAGCGAAATCGAAAATCACCCGCCACAAGTTTGAGCACCTTATACTCCATACGACGTGTTGATCTCTTTGCTCACTAGCGCATTCCCAAATACTTTGTATTTGAATTGAAAGTCGACCTCTCTTCTATAATCATGAGATCTTTGTGTGTCGGAGCACCTAATCACAATTGAAGATTCTACAATCTTCAAATCGGTTTCCTTGATTTAAATGTTTTTTATTTGAAAAAGAGCCATAATCAGCATTTCTAATATAGTGTCTGGGGAATGAAAATTGACTGCATATGTGAGGGAAATCAATTGGATGCGAATATGATGAACGGCGAGAGTAACCTCAAAATCCAGCCTCCAGAGTTGACGTCGCGCGATGACGTCAAGAGGGTTGTCAGCGAAGTGCTTAAACGCGTGGACAATTTCATCCGGAAAGGAAATCTCGATGAAGCTGAACACTGCGTTCTACAGGCGCGAGAGATCGATCCAAAGAACATCTATGCGTATGCGTTCCAGGAACGCATTACAATATTGAAGGGACTGGCACACGAAAACCAGTTCGCTGCGGCAGAAGGCCGGACGGTTGATGAAGTCAAACAGCCCAGTGAGTCTGCGCCGAAGAACGAAGAATCGAAGCCCAAACTAGTGCCGCAGTTTAGCGGCACTCTCATTGTTCAAGATCGGCCAATAATTCTGGCAAAGGACGAGACCAAATCTGAATTACCGTTGAACGTTGTTTCCCAATCGCGCAAGGATGAAGTTGGCCATAAATCTCAGCCGTCAATTCCGGAGATCTTGATGGCAGCACCTCAAATGAACGGACAACGAGAGGCAGAGGTTGAACGGAAGATTGAAGACGATCAAAATCTCAAGATTCAAAGAATGATCAAAATCGCTTTCGATTCCTTGCGCAACGAGGTCGAAGTGAAACAGAAAGAAGAATTAGTGAGGCGAGAGCGCATGAGCATTCAGGACGTTGCTGAAGCAGCCCGCAAAGACGAGGAACAAAGACAGTTAGAAATTCAAAAGAAGTCCGAGGAGCAATTGCAACAGAAAATCAGGGAAGTACTCCAGCGAAAACATCCTATAGAGCCGAACGTTCCTCCTCAACAACCGACTCCAGAAGAACTGTCGAAGCCTTCAATTGCAGATCAGCCCGGTGTCATTCTGAGTCCGGCCGAATTCTCAGTAAACGCTGAACGCTTTGAGACCCTCGAACGATATAAACTCGTACTTTCTTCAGTTTGGGCCGATGGCACAGTCTCTGAAGAGGAGACTTCAACATTGAATCAGCTTCGCGAGTCACTCTCAATATCGTCCGAAGAACATGCCCGCCTTGAAAAAGAAGTCCAGCACGAAACTTACATCGAGGCATTCAAAAGAGCCTGGAATTCCGGGACAATTACCCCTGAAAATGCATCTGTGCTCTCTGAGTTGCGCCATCGTTTTCAGATTTCGAACGAGGAACACCTGGCAATCGAATCGAAGATAATGGAGGAGATCCAACCGACGAAGAATCGTCCGACGCTTCTTGTTGTCGATGATGACGAGCGTCTTCTCAAAGTTGTGTCAAAATCTCTTAATGACGCCGGATTCGTAACAACCCCCGTCACGACCTCAGACGAAGCATTTACATATTTGATGGGCTCTTCTCCTGATCTGATACTCTGCGATGTCAATTTGGAGACATCCACCATGGGTGGTTTTGCGTTCTACGAAAAGGTTAGGGAATTCGATCACTTGCGGGATACGCCGTTTATCTTTTTGTCCGGACTGACAGATGAGGCGTTAATAAGGACTGGAAAGGAGCTTGGCGTTGACGACTATCTGAGCAAACCAGTTTCCGAAGAGACTCTTGTGGCTACCATCAGAGGAAAGCTCAGACGGTATCACGAACTGAAGAAGAGAATGAATTAGCGATCAAGCTTTCCCTCGATTTGTAATAACGTATTGCGCAACACAACCCTCCTGTAGGCAATGTTCAAGAAGAGTATCCCATTCATCAATACCACGTTCAGATACAAGTAAGACTCCAACCTGTTGAATATTGAGCAGACAGTGAGAAGGAAGAGCTCGGTTCCCATTCCGAGGAAGCCGGACATTCGAATCCCCACAATATCTGTGTACCAGTCAGTTCGAAATTTGTCACTGCGTTGCCCGCCCATGCACCCGTCGTCAATCCGAAGAACCAGCTTGTCCTGCCATCCGTAGATCTTCTGAAATACGTTTTGCAAGGTAAGGGTAAAACGATCTGCGCTCTTGTCCGCTTCCCGTATTTCTTCGGTAATGCGGTTCGTTTGATATTTCTCCTCACCGTGCAGGAAGGAAACCTGATAGAATACATGATAGGATACTCGGAAAGTGATCCCTGCAAGTCCCAAAAGAGCCAGGAGGCCATATTCCGCATTAGCATGCCTCACCGAGAGTGTCTCTCCGATGACGAAAAATACGGCAAGATTCACGACGAAGTCCCCAATTGAGTCGAGGAATCTCCCCGACCGGCTATATTGTTGTTTTGCCCGGGCAAGTTGGCCGTCCGCCGAATCTAAAATGTCTTTTAGTGTCACCAATAATCCTGCGCAGGCGATCGCCACGCGACTATCGCTCATATAGAACGCGGCAGCAAAAAGACCGGCAATGATCGACGCAACCGTTACCTGGTTTGGCGTTACCCGAGTTCTGTAGAGGGATTGAACGAGAAGACCGGCGATCGGACGAAGAAAATATGAGTTGATGAGTTCGTCCGAGACGGAAGACTTTATCGACTTATTGTACTCGTACATTGAGGGATTCATCAATCGATGGAACGATCACACGCTCGGCAAGCTCGTAGTCGTCTTTTGAATCAATCTCGATAGCAGGGAGCTTGCCAACGTCGACGGCTTTGATTTTTGTTCCTTTGTCGATCATTTCCTGGAACGCCGCTTCATAGAAACCGGTCCTACCGCTGCCTTGTTTAACTTGTTGTTCTAGTATCTCGAACAACATTGCGGAGGATTCATGGCTGAATCGTTCGATGCCGATCGATTCACCAAAAGCTTGATCGAGCGCTACGTTCTTGCCTATCCTGGATATATTGCCGGACCTGTCGATGCTTGCGCGAACCTCCTCCCCATCGTGAATTCCCTCAACGCGCACAGCCAAGGCATTTTCGTCTTTGTTGCTCTTGAGAAGGTCTAACAACCCGGGATGAAAAACGATGTCGCTGTCGAGCATCAGGAGATGGTCGTTGACTTTTGTTCGCGATTCCTGATTGAGAAAAAAATCTCTTGCCAGAAGGAGCGAATAGGCATTGTTTGTCGAGGTATAATTTGGATTCAGAATGCATTGAATCTTCATCTGGGGATATTGTCGCTTTAGAAAGGTTTGGATTTTTTGGGCCTGGAACCCGACCACGACGGCGATTTTCGTTATGTGTGAATCGAGAAGATTTTCGATCGCGCGCTGCAAAATGGTTTTGCCTCCGATCGATAAAAGACACTTTGGCAGTGCATCGGTTAACGGACGCAGTCGAGTGGATGATCCGGCAGCCACGATGACACACTTCATGAGTTCTGATCCCCTGAACGCTTTGATTCAAATTCCGTAAGGGCCTGTAACAGTGCTTGATTTTGATCGTGCGTTCCCATTGTAATTCGAACACAGTCTTGAAACTCCGGCTCTGAAAAGAATTTAATCTGGATTCTGCGTCCGGCAAGGAATTTACGAAGATTTGCTGTATGATCGGTTGGAATGTGTACGAGCACAAAATTCGCGTCCGATCGAAAGGGCTTAAATCCTTGTAGCTTCTCGAAATGCTCATAACACGATTCCCTGTCTTTCATCATCTTCTGCCGAACCGAGTCGTAGTAGTCGCCGGAGTCGAGTGCGGCAAGCGCGAGAGCTTCTGAGATCCGATTGTAACCCAAATATCGCGCCGCGAATTTCGTGAGTCTCTCCAGGCTTTTTCCGACTACGGCAAATCCAATTCGTGCGCCCGCAAGAGCATAATATTTCGAAAATGTCCTGAGGATGATGAGGTTGCGGTATTCGGCCGCAAATGCAGATATCTTGTCGTCGGCGGAATCGCCAAATCCCCAGTATGCTTCGTCCAGAATCACGATGCTTTCTCTGAATGTCTCGACAACCCGTTGAATCTGATCATTAGGGAATGAATTGCCTGTGGGGTTGTTAGGCGAAGCAATGAGTACGATTCTCGGGGAGACTTTTTGGTAATGCGTTATCATTTCATCTACGTCAAAGTAATATGAATCCTTGCCTTGCTTCAAAGGAAATGTCACTGTCTCTCCCCCCACCTCGGATGCAAGCGCCTGGTAGTACCACCACGATTGAGCGGGACAGAGGATTTTGTCGCCTGGTCCCAGGTAGCAATGCACGGCTTGTTTGAGCAGGTCTTCGCTGCCTTCTCCAAGAAGTATTTGGGTCTCCGGAACGTTGAGGTCGGCCGCCAAGCGTTCAGAGAGTCCGCTTTTGACACCTCTGGTAAAATCCCGCGAATAGATACTGAGGTCACTCAACGTTATCGAATGCAACACCTCGAAGCACCGCGGAGCCGGGCCATACGGATTTTCATTTCGATCGAGATAGAGAATGCTGTCGGATATCAAGGGCAATTACGTTTGATTTATCCTAGAAATGATTTATTAAGCGGACTCTCAGTACGCTGATTCAATTTGTGTCATTCCACCACCCAAGGTTCAAGAAGTTTTTCGCCGATCCCTTGTATGAATCGAGATGGTTTCGTCAAGATCATTCCTGATTCGCGGTCGTAAATGTTCATTGGATAAGTGATCACAAGGTTTTCCTTTGCGCGAGTACACGCAACGTACATCAGCCGACGCTCTTCTTCAATTTCTTCATCGCTCGCGACCGACCTCATAGTCGGGAAGCGACCTTCGAGCGCATAAATAATAAATACGGAATTCCACTCCAGCCCTTTGGCGCTATGGATCGTGGACAGCGTCAGGAATTCCTCTTCGGGGCCGGGTGATTCGACGTCGACGATACTCTCGTTCGGGGGTTGGAGTGCGAGGTCGGACAGCAAGGAACCTATATCCTTGTATCGCTCCGTAATATTCTGAAACATCTCGAGGTCTTTTTTTCGCTTCGTGTGATCTTCGTAGCGTGCACGCAAGATTGGCTCGTAATACTGCAGAATGTGATACGTCTTCTCCCCCGGCGTAACGTTGGGCGACGAAACATCCTTGAGCGTACCGAAGAGTTTTTGGATGTTGTCGGAATAGTCATTGAACTGCATCCAGAACTTCGTGCTCGGTAAGGACTCTCCGCCGGACCCGGGCTCGTTGACTCTCCGTTTGAGGATATCATCGACCACCTTTTCCGCGGTACGAGGTCCGACACCGTCGAGTAGCATCAATATCCGATTCCATGAGACAACGTCCCGCGGATTTTCAAGGACCCGCAGGTAAGCGATCATATCCTTTACGTGCGCAGTCTCCACGAACTTGAATCCTCCAAACTTGAGGAATGGAATATTGGCTTTTGTCAATTCTATCTCAAGATCGAACGAAAGAAAAGAAGAACGGAAAAGAACGGCCATTTCCTTCAACGGAATTCCCTGTTCCCGAAGCTCGAGGATTTTTTGAACAACATACCTCGACTGCAGGTTTTC
>CAZOIM010000057.1:7466-16296 GCA_964579855.1 uncultured Ignavibacteriaceae bacterium
AGTTCGAGATACTGGGGATAATCAACCGCAAGAATCTCCTTCATCGGTGTGAGAGTGTTCAGAGCACGGCTGTAGAGGTCATAGAGAGCTTCCTTGCGGGGGAATCGCTTCTCTTTCGTGTCATATTTGAGCCGTGTGCGAATCAGACTGAGAACATCTTCCGCATCGCTCTGATCGAGAATGGTGAAATTGGTTTCGTATCCTATCAAAGACGCATATTTGCGCAAGGTATTGTTCGCAAAGGAATGAAACGTACCCCCGGAGATGTTCTCACATCGACTGTCCAACAGGATTGCGGCTTTGCGGAGCATTTCCTGAGCTGCTTTCCGGGTAAACGTAAGCAACAGAATGTGATCCGGTTTTACACCAAGTTCAACGAGATACGCAACACGATAAACAATGGTCCGGGTCTTTCCGGTTCCTGCACCCGCGATGACAAGATGCGGACCATCGACCGATGTGACTGCATCGTACTGGGCAGGGTTCAGTTCCTGTTTGTAGCCGATCGTGAGCATCCGTGGATGGACAAGCTGCAATGCATCCGTCGCGGCAGGTTTAAGCGTGAATTTTTTCAATGTCGGTTGTCAGATTTGAAAACAAGATAAGTCAAAATCGGTGAAAGTGAAACCGCATAACCTTGAGTTTGCCTGAATAAAACAATAATTTGCGTGTGCAGTTTTTTCAGACACGGAGAAATATCATGAATGTTCTCGTCCTCAATTGTGGCAGCTCCTCCCTCAAATTTCAAATCATCGAAACAGACCTCGACCTTATTGATAAGAACGCCGACAGGCAAAAAGCCAAAGGCCTCATCGAACGAATCGGATCACAAGCACTCGTATCCCTTCAGGCTGATGGAAAACCGGCTAATAAGCAGGCCGTACCTCTCCGGGACCACCGTGCGGCTCTCGATTTCGTGTCGCGATGGATCGTCTCACACGATGCACAGATTCCCGGAATCTCGTCGCTCGGTGATATTCACGCGGTTGGTCATCGCGTTGTACACGGAGCGGAAAAATTCACCAAGTCGGTCATCATTGGCGACGACGTGATCAAAGGGATTGAAGATTGTATCGATCTCGCACCATTGCACAACCCGGCCAATCTGAAAGGGATCAACGCTGCGCGAGAGCTCTTTGGAGGCGGGGTGCCACAGGTTGCTGTCTTCGATACATCTTTTCATTCGACGATGCCGGAAACCTCCTACTTGTATGCTATCCCGTATCAATTGTATCGCCGGCACAAGATACGTCGTTACGGATTTCACGGAACATCGCACCGTTACGTTGCCTATCGTTACAGAGAGCTCACCAAGAAGACACACGAAGAGACCAACATTATCACGCTTCATCTCGGTAATGGATGCTCCGCATGCGCCATCAAGAATGGAAAATCGTTCGATACTTCCATGGGCTTAACCCCGCTTGAAGGTCTAGTGATGGGAACACGTGGGGGCGATATCGACCCTTCCGTTATCGAGTTTCTGACACACAAAGAGGCTATGTCGATGAACGATATCGACGCTGTCCTCAACAAGCAATCGGGATTGTTGGGACTCTCCGGCCTTACGAACGATATGCGCGACCTCCTCGATGAGGAACGTGAACACAACGACCGTCGTGCTACGCTGGCCATTAGTGTGTTTGCTCATCGAGTGAAGAAATATCTCGGAGCGTATATCGCGGAAATGAACGGTGCGGAGGCCATAGTATTCACGGGCGGAATCGGGGAGAATTCACCGACGATCAGACAGCGGGTTCTTGCAGGCTTGGATTGGCTTGGTATTGAAATTGATGAAAACACGAACGTTGAGATGACGTCGGGAAAAGAAGGAGAAATTAGCAAGTCAGGTAGCCGCGTCAAGACCTACGTCATTCCGACAAACGAAGAATTACTTATCGCCCGGGATACAGTCCGGTGTGTCAAAGACGTTCCTCGACGTTGGTAGTTCTTTGGTAGGAGGAGCCGCCTGGCACTGATCCCTAAGGTTGGTAAGGAATCAAACCGTGCCAGGCGTAGAGGTTGTTGCGAAGTTCGATTCTTCCGGTCAAGCGCTTGTCGGCACCTTGTTTGCCGTCCCCAGCGAAAAATCTGAGTGCAGAATGCTTGAGGTCACTGGGATTGGTGCACTCGTGCGAATGATCTTCCAGATCGTTCGCTCCGAAAGTTGAATCCCTCTTTGTTGTTTCAATTCCTTGCCCAGTCGCCTGGGTCCAAATCCCGTTATCGTGCGAATCTCCAAAACGAGAGCTCGAATCTCATCACTCGTTCTGCGCGGTGAATGATGGGGAGTCCGTGGCAAATCTGCCAGACTGGTAGGATTACCACCGCTATTCTTGAATCGCTTCAGCCACTTGTAGAATGTCTTTCTACTAATGCCAAATCGAGCGCAGGTCTCTTTTGCATTTCCTAGCGATTGATATTCTCGGAACCATGCTTGCCTGAGCTCGACGACAGACACTTCGCTGTTGTGAACGACGAATTCTGATCTCATGATTTCCTCCTTAAGTGCGATGGCTTGTGTATTTCCCACAATTGCCATTCCAAGAGGCGTCTTGAAATCCGGCATTCCCATCAACACCAAGTCTTCAATTCCTTTTGATTTTGCCGGTCCCTTCACCGATTGTCACTAAAGTATCTAGATGCAATGATGACTGACGTGTCTGAGTTTGAACTTTCTACAATATTCCATTGTTTTAACCTGATGGTAAGTCATTGTAACCCATTTCGGCACCAATTTTTATAATATTGAAATTAGCGCTTTCGTAGACCAGGAAATTTCATACCATTAATTTGAAGTTACCTACCGAATCAGCAATGAAGAATCCTGCGAATTTCCCGACGACACTTTATGTCAGAAACATGGTGTGCAATCGGTGTATCCGTGTAGTACGCGAGGAGTTGGAAAGACTAGGTGCCCGGATCCAGCGTATCGATTTAGGGGAAGTAGACTTGCTCAATCCGCATGAGGTCGATATCAAGAAGATTCAGTCGGTTCTCGAAGATAATGGATTTGAGCTTATCGAAGACAAACGAGTTAGAATCATTGAGCAGATCAAACTCACAATACTGAAGCTTGTTCAGCACGATCATGCCTTATCTCCTTTGAAACTCAATCATTCGGAGTACATTTCTCAGATTTTGGGTCACGACTATCATTCCCTGAGCTCTTTGTTCTCTTCTGTCGAAAACATAACCATTGAGCAGTACATCATACTGCAGAAGATAGAACGGGTGAAAGAGCTTCTTAAATACGGTGAATTGACACTGAGTGAGATTGCCTTCAAAATGGGATATAGCAGCGTGCAGCACCTTTCCAACCAGTTCAAGAAGGTCACCGGTTTGACACCCAGCCATTTCAAAAACTTGAAGCAGAGCCTCCGGAAACCTTTGGACAGAGTCACCTTAGTCTAAAATGATTGGACTATCAGACCGGATAATCCTGTAACTCTTCCTCCCAAATTTGTAAGACGCCTTTTCGCACTTCTGTGTATATTTCAAGTGCTCAAAATATTCAACATCAGTCATTCACCATATGGGAAGCAACTATGAAAAGCCACGAACTTACAATCGAAGGAATGTCCTGCAATCACTGCGTCATGCACGTCAAGAAAGAACTCGGTAAAATCGACGGGCTCGTGGTTGAGGATGTTCAAATCGGCAAAGCGCATGTGCAGTACGAAGGATCAAGTATTTCGTCGCAGCGCATCGCACAAGCTATCGACGACGCCGGATATACACTCGTCGCGAGCAACTAGAAGTCAACCAAGACGATGTCCAAAGTGATGGAACATATTGTGACTCTTCCCGTTGAAGGGATGACCTGTGCAAGTTGCGTCTCGAGAGTTGAGAAGGCCTTGAAAAAGGTTGAAGGCGTGAGCATGGCCAATGTCAACCTTGCAACCGAAAAGGTAACCATTGCTTTCGATCAAAGTAGAACTAGTTTGGCCACATTAGCCGGTGCTGTTTCGGAAGCAGGTTATACGTTATCGACGGCAAGCGCAGACAAATCAACGGGGAAAACGTCTGCTGACGAACGTACGACCGATTCGCCGCAGGAGCGAGCGTTTGTGGAAACGAGAAAGGACTTCATCTTCAGTCTCGTGTTCACAATACCCGTCATGATCGTTAGCATGATCGACATGACGGATTGGTTCATGCGATGGTCACCTGTTTCAATGGAGGATATCAACAAGTTGCTCCTGATCGCGACCACGTTCATCCTCGCAGTTCCCGGTAAACGATTCTATAAGAGTGCGTGGCAACAGGTCAAGCATTTTTCAGCCGATATGAACACACTCATTGCTGTAGGCACAGGAACCGCGTTTGTCTACAGCGCTTTGGTCGTTTTGTTTCCTCATTGGCTGGGCATTAGGGCCGAAAATACTGATGTCTACTTTGACACTGCGGGTACAATCATTACGCTTATTCTTCTGGGGAAGATGCTCGAAGCACGAGCGAAGAGCAAAGCATCCGACGCGATCCGCAAGTTGATGGATCTCAGTCCTAAGAGTGCCACTGTTATTAGAAATGGGCAGGAGCAGATTATCCCGATCGACGATGTCTTGGTTTCCGACACCATCATCGTGAAGCCCGGTGAAAAAATACCAGTGGATGGCGTCATCACGGTTGGGGCAACGACAATTGACGAATCCATGCTGACTGGAGAAAGTCTTCCTGTAGAACGCGGTGTGGGTCAGAAAATTTTGGGTGGAACCATCAACAAGAATGGCACGGTTGAGTTCAAAGCAACTGCCGTGGGCAAGGAAACGATGGTTGCGCATATCATCAAACTCGTCGAAGAAGCGCAGGGTTCAAAGGCTTCCATCCAGAGCCTTGCCGATAAGATTGCGGCAGTCTTTGTGCCTGTGGTACTATCGATTGCTGCGGTGACCTTTACTCTTTGGTTCTTCCTCGGTGTCAATGGCTTTACTCCCGCGATGATCAATGCTATTGCGGTTCTCATTATAGCTTGTCCCTGTGCGTTGGGACTTGCGACACCGACAGCGATTATTGTCGGAACCGGAAGAGGAGCATCACTCGGCATTTTGATCAAGAATGCGGAGAGTCTCGAGCGAGCGCACAAGATTCAAGCAATCATCCTCGACAAGACGGGAACTCTAACGGAGGGGAAACCGTCAGTAACAGATGTCCTGACGTTCAACGGTACCGACGTGTCGACATTGGTTCGATTCGCTGCATCTGTCGAGAAGCGATCTGAGCACCCATTGGGAGACGCTATCGTTTCTTACGCGGTGGCACACGGGATTACATTGTCAAATCCCGAATCTTTTCTTTCCCACACCGGATTCGGAATCGAAGCAGTTATAGATAAAAGAAAGATCGTTGTCGGCAATGCGGATTTCCTACAACAGTTCTTAATTGATTCGACAGTTATTCGACCTACGATTGATCAACTAGCCGGACAAGGAAAGACAACGGTTTTGGTGGCAATTGATGGTCAAATCAGTGGAGCAATCGCGATCACCGATGCTATCCGGCCAACATCGAGGCAGGCGGTCGAGCAACTACAGCAGCTAGGAATTGAAATCGTCATGATCACCGGTGACAACAAGCAAACGGCGGAAGCGGTTGCCAGGCAAGTGGGTATTGTGCACGTTGTAGCCGGGGTCTTACCCCAGAACAAGGCTGCAAGTGTGAAGCACTTTCAAGATTCAGGTAAAACCGTCGCCGTCGTGGGAGATGGCATTAACGATGCTCCAGCGTTGGCTCAGGCAGATGTAGGTATTGCAATGGGCTCCGGAACTGACATCGCGATGGAAACCGCAGACATAACGCTGATGAATCCGGACTTGCTTGGCATTGTCCACGCCATTCGACTTTCAAGGCAAACTGTCAGAACGATCAAACAGAATTTGTTCTGGGCTTTCATCTACAATATTATCGGCATTCCACTTGCGGCCTTGGGGATGCTCAATCCCATCATCGCTGCTGCAGCGATGGCATTTAGTTCAGTCAGTGTCGTCTCAAACTCGCTCCGACTCCGATTGAGCAAAATCTAATAGCGGGGGCTTTCTGTGAACAGCTCTACAATATTTACCGTCATCTCATTCTACGCTCTCGTAGTTTTGTTTTTTGTATCCGTCATTCTCCTCTATCGTTCCCCTGCACGTTGGCATATTTTGCTGACGATATTTCTTGGATTCATCACCGCATTCATCGATGCGCACTCATCAGAGGTCTCTTTTTCATTACTCCTGTTACTCTCCTTCGGTTTCTTCCTCGGGTTTATGAAGCCCACAAGGCCGTTTCGTACGGCACTGCTGTTTTCCTTGTGGCTGCCGGTGACTGCACTTATTCACATCGGCATCATTGGAACATACACGGTATTTTTCAACGAAGGCGTGGGCTCCCTGCTTGCAATAATTCCGGCGCTTGGCGGATCATATCTTGGTTCTTTCATCAGAAAGAATTCCGAGAATTCATGCTTGGTCAGTGATCCATTACATTGAAACTTCGGCGCCGGCTTTTGATGCAACCCTTCCAAAACATCAGTCTTTGCAATAGACGTCGGTATTGAGCCTAAACGAAAAGCACTCCCCATCTCGAATCAGTTGGCGGCCCTCTCCAGCGATCATTCGGTTCTTCACCCGATTCACTGGAGCCTTCCGTATTTGGATAATCCGTCGTTGGAAGTAATCCGACAAAGAACCTGCAACTTCCCGGCTTGAAGTATGGAGGAATGTTCTCGATCACTATCATTTGGATGGAAGTAGCGTTACACTCCATTCGATCTATTTGAATTTCAGGCGAAAATTTCGCAAGCTTTGTGCCGCTTGAACAGCTGACAACATATCAATTTGAAAACAGAATGGTAAAACCTGGAAACGTAACACACATCCACTTTCAAACCGCCCAGAGACTTCACGGTATGACACAGAATCTTTGGTGGACGTGGAATCCCGAAGCGCACGAGATATTTCGAACGCTCTCACCGATGGTTTGGAGAAACTCAAATCACAATGCGGTTGCAGTTCTCAAAGAGATTTCCGAGGACGAACTCCTCGCAAGGCTCCACGATTCGGATTTCATGAAGAGGGTGAAAAGGGTTCTCGAAGAATTCGAATCGTACCTTTCCAACAAAAGGACCTGGGCTCGAAAGCACGCAGCAGGATTGAAAACTCCGATAGCCTATTTCAGCGCAGAATACGGTCTGCACGAATCACTCCCCGTTTACTCTGGCGGCTTGGGTGTACTTTCCGGCGATCACCTGAAGTCTGCGAGCGACCTGGGTCTCAATTTCGTCGGTGTCGGTCTCTTCTACCGCAACGGTTACTTTACTCAACAAATCAGCGCTGATGGCTGGCAGCAAGAATTGTATCCTGCAAACAATCCTGATGAGCTCGCCATGGAGCTTGTTCTCCAAAAAGAAGGGGGCCGACTTCTGAATTCTGTGGAGATTGGCCACGACACAGTGTTCTTTCAAACGTGGCTTGTCCGTATCGGGCGTATACATCTCTACCTTATGGACTCAAATGTTCCTGAGAATGATGCGCACTTCCAGACTCTCACTTCCTATGTCTACGGCGGCGACATCCATACTCGGATCGGACAGGAAATTGTCCTTGGCATCGGCGGTGTGCGACTCCTACGGTCACTTGGAATAGACGCCAGTGTGTATCACATGAACGAAGGTCATTCTGCGTTCTTATCACTTGCACTGTTGCTCGAAGAATTGCACGCGGGCAAAAGCAAAGATGAAGCAGAAAAAAGAGTGCGAACAAAATGTGTTTTTACAACACATACTCCGGTTCCTGCAGGCCACGATCGGTTCACCTCGGAACTCATGCAACAGTCTATGGAACGATTCTGGAGTCCAACGTCGCTCAGTTTCGATACGTTGATGTCGTACGGACGCGTTCATCCGCAAGACGCCAGTGAACCATTCACGATGACGGTTCTTGCGCTCAAAATGTCAAGAACGGCGAACGGTGTCAGCGAGTTACACGGACGTGTCAGCCGCGAAATGTGGAAAGAGTTGTACCCCGGCAAAGAAGTGGATGACGTCCCGATCGGCCACATTACCAATGGGATTCATACTCCGAGCTGGGCTACCCGTCACGCCCATGAGTTTTGGAACAAACGGCTTGGTTATGATTGGACAGAGAAACTGATGGACCAAGCTTTCTGGAAACGGATCCAAAGCGGCAAACTTGCCAGCGATGAGGAACTCTGGGCACTTCGCTATCGGATGAGAAGAGATCTTATTGAATTCGCGCGCACGCGCCTGCACGATCAGATCCGTCGTCAGGCTGATCCTGGCGCGCTGTCGTTGCCGAACGTATTGTCTCCGAATGCACTGACAATCGGATTCGCGAGACGTTTCGCAACCTACAAGCGGGCACCGCTCATTTTCCGGCATCTCGAACGGATGGTCCCCCTGTTGGCAAATTCCGACCATCCGGTTCAGATTCTGTTTGCCGGGAAAGCGCATCCTCGCGACAATGAATCGAAGAAATTCATACAACGAATCATCGAAATTACCCACCTGCCTGAACTGTCCGGCAAAGTCGTCTTTATAGAGAACTACGATTTAAACGTTGCGCGCCATCTTATCTCGGGCGCCGACGTGTGGCTGAACAATCCGAGGCGACCACTGGAGGCAAGCGGCACGAGCGGACAAAAAATATGTATTCACGGCGGACTTAACTTTAGTATTCTCGATGGATGGTGGAGAGAAGGATATGGTCAGGACAACGGCTGGGCAATCGGGGACGATGAACAAGAGGCTAACCTCGATGCTCAGGACGAAAGAGACTTTGAGAATCTGCACAAAGTGCTGTCAGAACAAATCATTCCGGAGTTCTAT
>CAZOIM010000057.1:16396-18182 GCA_964579855.1 uncultured Ignavibacteriaceae bacterium
CTTTTTCGTACATATAAGTCGGAACAATCATCCCGCCGCCGGCGGGATTGGTTTTTTATGGAGGAAGAAGCTTGCAGACGCTTTACATTTTCCCAATTCTGCTGTTTTCGATCATCATCCACGAAATCGCGCACGGATGGATGGAGTTGAAGTTGGGCGACCCGACTGCGCGCGATATGGGAAGGCTCACACTGAATCCCATTCCTCACATTGATCCGATTGGCTCGATCATCGTGCCGCTCATTTCATTTATTGCCGCCGGAACAGTGTTTATTGCATGGGCAAAGCCTGTGCCCGTTAACCCTGCCAATTTCCGGAATATTCGCCGTGATGATATCCTGGTGTCCGTTATCGGACCGGCATCCAACCTCGTCGTCGCTCTGTTTTGCGTCGTTATGTTCATCATCACTCAACGAGTTGTAGGACCGACCAATCTTATTGCTGCTGGCCCGGGCCAGGAGGTCGCCTCGTATCTCGCCAATATGTTTTATGCAGGTATTCCACTAAATATATTCCTGGCAGTCTTCAACCTTATTCCTGTGCCACCGCTCGACGGCTCACACGTTGTCGCATCGTTGCTGCCGCCCAACATTGCGGACCGTTATCGGCAAGTCGGATTCGCCGGTATCTTGATCATCATTGTCTTGATGCGGCTTGCCCCCGTATGGCACGCGGTGGCTTCAATAGTTCATTTCGTGCTTGTGCCCTATATGGTAATTCTCAATCTCTTTTTATGACTACGCTGGAACGAACAACAGGCGCCTGTCGATGGTATCGCTACAGTCGAACTCTGCGAAGGGTGGACCAGGACGACACCGTTAGGAAACACGTTGCCTTCCTTGGGTGATTCTATTAGATTACACGGTAAATTCGAACTGAATTTCTTACTGCACGGGATGGAGAACTCGAGGTATCTGAACGTATGAAATACTTCTATTATCAGGACGGACAGTTGTTCTGTGAACAAATCCCACTCCGGGAACTCGCAGAAGAATACGATACGCCGCTTTACGTCTACAGCAGATCTCAAATCCTCGACAATTTCAATGCTATCAATGGAGCTCTCGGCGATTCAGATCATCTGACGTGTTACGCACTCAAGGCCAATTCCAATTTTTCGATTCTCAAAATACTCGCCGAGGCTGGTGCAGGTGCCGATGTTGTCTCGGGGGGAGAATTGTTCCTTGCACTGAAAGCCGGCTTTGCACCAGAAAAGATCACCTTCGCCGGCGTCGGCAAACGCGAAGATGAGATCGAATTTGCATTGAAAGAGAATGTCTCTTCCCTCACCGTGGAATCTGTTCAGGAGCTGCAACTCATCTCATTGATTGCCAACCGGCTAAACCTGACTGCGAGGATCTCCCTCAGGGTAAACCCTGACATTGATGCGGAGAGCCATCCTTACATCACAACCGGACTCAAACAGAATAAATTTGGCATTGAAGCGGACAAAATCGAAGAGACATTCAAAACCGCTATATCACTTCCGTCTCTGTCGGTTCACGGAATCCACACACATATCGGTTCACAGATCGCGAAAGTTGAGCCATTCGTTGCGGCAGCGAAATTCGTTGTTGACTGTGTGGCAAAGCTTAGAGCAAACGGGATCGGTATCACGCATCTTGACTTCGGGGGCGGTATCGGGGTACCATACTCCAACGCCATTCGAAACGAAGCCTTGCCCGTCGACGAGACCGCAGAGAATCACATCCTGCCTCCCGAGCAATTTATCGCAGCTATCCTGCCAATTCTTCAACAGGCGGGATGTTCGATCTGGGTGGAACCG
>CAZOIM010000058.1:0-4106 GCA_964579855.1 uncultured Ignavibacteriaceae bacterium
CGGGAAATGGGGTATACCTCTCAACGAACAACGGCGCCAGTTGGTCATCGGCCAACGGTAATATTGTTGGGATCGATATCCTTTCGTTGGCGGTCAATGGTACCTATCTCTTTGCAGGGGGGTATAGCGGAGGCGTCTTTCGTTCCACAAACAATGGGGCAAGCTGGACCGCCGTCAACACAGGATTAAGTTATCCCTCGCGCGTGTATGCATTGGCGTTCATCGGAACTACGCTCTTTGCAGGCACGAGCGGTGGTGGGGCCTTCGTTTCTGCAGATAGCGGAAAAAGCTGGAGTGCGGTTGGTGCCGGGCTCCCCGATGTGCACATTTTCGCTCTCGCGGCCATCGACACGATACTCTTTGCTGGCGTCTATGGCAATGGTATCTACTATTCACCAGACAAAGGGTTGACATGGCATTTTCCCAATTCAGGCCTGAGTCAGTACGCGACGGCCTTCTCGCTTCTTGTCAACGGTTCAAAGATCTATGCGGGTGCAGACGTTGGTGCCGCACTCTTTTCTTCCGCGGACACCGGAAAAAATTGGACTGCCTCGAATTCGGGTATGCCAGATCCAACCACGGTCAAAGCTCTCGCAGCTAGTGGGACAAACCTCTTTGCGGGTATGCAAGGGTACGGCGTCTATGTTTCCACTGACAACGGCGCGAGTTGGAATGCATCGAACACTGGCCTGACTCCCAGCACCGTCTTTTCAATCGTCGTCAGCGGTACAAATGTGGTCACAGGGGCAGCAGGCGCCTGGGTGCGGAGCATTGCGGACGCACTTCCTGTTGAACTTGCATCGTTTGTGGCTCAAGGTTGGTCTTCGGGCGTGAATCTTCGGTGGACGACAGCGACGGAGACAAACAATTTCGGATTTGAAATTGAACGAAGGCCTGCGACCTCAGAGGTAAAAGTGGATATCTGGAACAAAGTTGGTTTCGTGTCCGGAACGGGGACAAGCAGCAGTCCGAAGGAATATTCCTTTATGGACAAAACCGTCCAATCGGGTCGTTATGCCTATCGAATAAAGCAGATTGATAAGAATGGGTCGTTCAAATACACGCAAACCACAGAGGTCGAGGTTGGGTCGGCACCGATGGAATTCACACTCGGTCAGAACTTTCCCAATCCGTTCAATCCCTCGACAACACTCGACTTTACGTTGGAACAAAGCGGCAGAGCCGTGATGAAGATCTACAACGTACTTGGTCAGGAAGTGGCAACAGTGTTCGACCAGGAAGCCGAAGCAGGGAGATTCTATCAGGCTCAGTTTAACGCATCTCGGTTCACGTCCGGAGTCTATATGTCGGTTCTTGAATCGGGCGGGAAGCGATTGTTCCGAAAGATGCTGCTCGTGAAGTAGGGCTGGCCGAACAAATAGGGGTATTACGTTTCAACTCGTAGCGACATTGTAACAATGGCCGCAATAAAGACTTGTACGAAATGCCCGTAACGGGTTGTCACTACTTTATTTTTTTTTGAGAAGACGCCGTGCGTGACATCTGCACGGATGACGTCCACCCTCCCATGGATTGGACAATTACTTCACAATCAACATCTTCTTCGTCTGAACGAAGCTGCCTGCGCGGAGCTGGTAAAAATACGTACCGCTTGAAAGGGCCGAAACATCCAGTCGTATTTCATGCGTCCCGGCCGGCTGCATCGCGTTGCGCCGCACCAATACCTCACGCCCCAAAATATCGAAAATCTTCAGCTGCACGTCCGCTCTTACAGGGAGGTCGTACCGGATCGTTGTTGAAGGGTTAAAGGGGTTTGGGAAATTCTGATACAACGTAAAATCCCTGGGGATCTTTGCTCCGGGTCCAACGGCGTCAGAGCCGAGCGTGACCGCACCGTTCTCAAATGCCACTCCTTCCGTTGCAAGCGTATTCGCCCCGTAGAGCTGAATAGTTTGGAATTTCAGTGCGGCACACCCAGTTGCGTTTTGGGCAGCAACAAATGCGATCGTTATCACCGCCCCGCTGTCGATCACCAGCGTGCGGCTCCCCTGCAATGTTAACTCGACGAGGGAATTTCCGACGTTCTTCCTGTTCAGGACAAAGTCCTGCGTCAGTGGTGTTGTATGACCTTCGAGAAGCGAAAGGCGGTCGGCATCGAATGTAAGCAATACTTTCAGACCGGAGATGCCCGAGATTCCCATTGCGGAGATCGGCACAATGATCGTATCTCCTGCAGCTCCGGACACGTTGGCAATACGCAGCCGGGAATTGAGAGACGCAAACATGGTCATATCGGCATACGGTCCGCCGAAGATTCCGATGTCGCCTCTTGTTCCGTCCGCATCGTTCCAAGCAGAGGAAGGGAAGCCCGCATTGATCGCAGGAGACGCGGGAGAGAGCTTATAGTTCCCGCGGCTTTGATCAACAAAGAGTGGATCGGCCGGAATTTCGGAAGGACCCTGTTGTCCTGCGCCGAATTTCAGTTTGTTGTCCCAGAACAGATTGAACTGATGATTTGTCGAAGGATGGAAGTTGACTGCGATGTCATTGCCAAGAAAGATGTTGTTGTACGCCTCCTGTCCCCCATTATTGTCATCGATTCCGTCTTTGAGGTTATCAAACACATTATTGGCAATGAGCAGGCTGTCTGTGCCGAAGAGCTGCATTCCAAAACCGTTCCCTGCGTTGCCGCAAAACAGGTTGTTCGCAACAACGACCCGGCCCGTTGACAGACCCGCCACTCCTGTCAAGCCTTCGGCGTTGAGGTAGAATCGGTTGTTTCTGACCACCGTACCGCCGGCGGAACTCAGCGACAAAACCCACATGCCCGGTCCCGGTGAAAATACATTGTGTGCGATCAGCGCCTGGCTCGCGGATACGCTCATGGTCTCGGTCGGTCCATTCTCGGATTGAACGAAATAATTGTCTTGGACGGTGACGCGGGAGTTGTCGTGGATGATCACACCGGTTATGCCCATCCCGGAATTGTCGATCTTGTTTTTCGAAAGCGTAACGTTCGAGGAACCGATGTCGACCGTGAATCCGGAACCGTGATTGATAAGTGTGAAACCTTCGATCCCGCCGCCATCGACATTGTTGAAGAAAGCTACCGCCTGCGGGAAGAGCATTGGGTCGTTGGGAAACTCAATCGTTGTGACACTGGCACCGAGTCCCAGGAGGTAGACGCCGCTGCGCATGACGATGGAGCCCGTGTACATTCCTGCCGCCACAACAACCGTATCGCCCGACTTCGCGTGGTCGACACCGTTTTGGATTGTCTGCCAGGGACGGCTGAGCGATCCATCGCTCGTGCCGGCATAGCCGCCGTCGACATAGACCCAGCCAGGGTGACCGCCGTTCGCTCGTACAACGCACGAGCCGTTCTTGACCGATGCAATTGCAATCGGGTTCCCGTCTCCGCCAAAGAGACCCACGGCTCCCAATTCGATCGCGGTGTGCTTCTCGCTCCCTTCGATAGGCTTCAACACGAATCTCAGAAGTGCGATCGCACCAGACCCGGAAGAGATTTCGGCATTGCTCGTGAGCGCGATGGCGACTTCATTCGCGGGGCGTTTTTCCGCCGTCAGGGAGAATCCTTGCGTGAGCGTTGTTGTTGCCGCGCTCAAGAAAGTCAAAGCCGTGTTGTCGAAACGGATTTCGATTGATCCGTGCCCGAGTCCTGTGGCATTTGACAGCGAAAGACCGACGGTCGCAGTGTCTCCCGGGAAACCTGAAACGCTGTTGAGAGAAATATCGGTGGGAAGAGCGAATGTCAGATAATCCGGGAGCGGGTCCGGGCCGCCGTAGGCGCCGATATCATTGCGCGAACCATCGAGGTCGTTGTACTGTGCCGATGGATTGCCGGCATTTCTGCAGAGCGAGGCCGGTTGCAGATGAAAGTCGCCCTTGGATACGTTTTTGAACTGTGGATCGACCTTAATGTTCGTGGCGTCAACAGTGTCCTGATAGTCACCGTCGGTATTCCACCGGTCATTGTACTGGATCTGCGCGGTCGCTCCGTACGGGTTGATGGAGATGGATCGATGGTACGACCCCTCCGCGGGAACGCCCGCAAAACAGTTGTTGAGTATTTTGAGGTTACCATCGCCCGAAATGCCGGTAGCGCTTGATCCTTCGATGATGAA
>CAZOIM010000058.1:4206-18163 GCA_964579855.1 uncultured Ignavibacteriaceae bacterium
GTGTCTCCCTTTCCGGCGAAGTTCACCGCATCCTGGATCAGGGAAAACGGTTTCGCTGCGGTGCCACCGCCTTGTGGAGATCCTGAGGTCGAGACGAAAACCAGCATCGTTAAAGGTGACACCGCTTGTGCCTGTACCGTGGGGCTTTGGTTCCACGAGCTGTCGACAGCGGCGATTCCGTAGATGTATGTGGAATCGTACACGACTGTTGAATCCACAAATGACGTAGTTCCTGCGACCACCGTGGCTAGCAACGTATGGCTTGAATTTGCGAGCCCTATGGTGCGGTAGAGGGCATACTTCACTGCGTCGGCAGAGGAGCTGGCTGTCCAACCCAGTGTGATCCTTCGGTGCTCACATTTCGCCGTAAACGCAGCCGGGGCGGCAGGCGCGTTGGAATCACCCGACAGATAGGTGACTGTAAAGTCAGAAAGGATCGGAGTGTCGCCGAGGTTCGCGGTCTGGAAGAAAGCCTCTGCCTGGAGAAATCGATTGTTGTTGTGGCGTGCGTTGATTGTCTCGCCAGCCGCGAGCGTGTAGTAGTCTGATTCCGAGGTGGGTCCCAGCCAGAAGGCAGACAGAAGCCCTTCATCCGTTGCTGATGATCGTAGCCGGAAGCGTATATGAGTATCAGAGGGAATCGATTCCGTCCACGCAAGCCGCTGATATTGCGTCTGTGAATTCCCCGCATCGAATACGGGGGAGACATACGTCCCTTCGAGTAACTTTTCGAGCTTCCAATAGGATGCCCATTGGAGAGGCGGCTGGCCGTTGGACAGCGTGGTTTGATACGTGAGTCTGAACGTTCCGTTTTTGAAAACGATCCGGGGATTCATGACAGAGCCCGCCCCAAGGTTGCTCAACTGCTGGACGCCCGCAACCTTACGCATCGAGGGGTCGAGGACTTGTCCATAGACTTGCTCCGGTGGGTTTGCGGGAATGACTCCCGACATCGAAGACCATGTAACGCAAACGTACCCACCGTCGTCATAAGCAATGGAAGGTGAAACTCGCTCCCCGGCCAGTTGCATCGGCGTGGTGATCGGAACGCAATTTGAATCGTACAGCGCTGCGTAGATGTTTCCCGGACCGTAACCGGTGTTTTCACCCCCCCAGGCAACGACGAGCTTTCCGTTGCGCATCACGCCGCTCGGAAGATATTGGTACGTTGTGCCGCCCGAAGGAACGAAATCGATTGAATCACGAAGCCTTACTCCGTCGGTTGAAAACAAGATTGCATAGAGGTGAAAGTGGTTCGGGGGAGGTACGGCTTCCGACGAAAGAAATACGTATCGCTTGTTCGTTCTATCTGCAATGGGTAGTGGAATGCTGGCGGTCGCATTGGACATGGCGAACACTCGCCGGTTGGCGCCTATCTTGTTTCCGGTGGCATCGAAGAACTGGACGTACCGGGCGTAGTACTGTGGTACGCTTGACTGCCATCCAACGACGAATTCGCCGGAGTTCAAGAGAGCAATCCCAACCCTATTATCCCGAAACAGACCGCCACTATCGTCGGCGATCGTCGCGACTGTGAGCGGCTTGCTGTTTGCGTCGAATTTCTGGACGTAGACTCTCGCATTGGATATCCAGGCTGTTGCATAATTGCCCGCATCATCGTAATCGACGAATTGCGGAATCGTAGTATCAAGGCTATCAATTCCCTGTTGGACGAGCGGGGGGGAGAGTTGGATTTCACCCCCTGAGAGACTGGTAACGGTTGTATTGTTGAGAGTTCCCCGCGAGAACTCAGAAGCTGCGGTTAATGTCCAGGTCTTGGTCTGCGAGATTGCGAAGGCGGGCAACAGCAGAAGAAGAACCAAATGCTTTTTCATTGCACGTTCCTCCCTTGAAGTGCAGAAAAGTAATCCGGTTCGTTACACGTCCACAAGGTACTATCGAAAGTGGATGCAAGCAAGTTGTTCACGTCACAGGCATCTCAAAAATGGGAAACTCTCTGGATCAGTAATCAGGCGAGCAAGTTGTGACATTCCTACAAAACTCAAAAGCAGAAGTAACCGTGGATACCACGCACAAATGAGGGACTAACACGAAGAAGGGATCGGCTTGAGAAAGAATTCAATCGACCTGAACAGTGACAGGTTTGCTCAACACTACGCGGTCTCCATTTTTCGCCTCGAGCTGCAACCGTTGCGTCCCCTTTTTCAACATCCACCAAGTGCCTGCACGATCAAACGGTTTCTTATCGTTCTTGTTCACCACCAGCTTGACGTCAGAGAATTGTCGTGGTACGGCGGCGAGGATCTTGATCGATTGATATTCCGGACGCAACACAGGATCTATTTTGAATATGTCGCCGGGGAGAGGGGAGAGAATGCGAAACGATTGTGAATTGCGGAATGACGATTGCGGATTGGCAGGTGAAGATTGCCGATTGTCGATTGAAAGATCGGAAATCGGCATTCCGTCTTGCGTGCTGATCGCGGCGATGCGTACCGAGCCCGCAGGGGGTTGTGGAATGCGTTCTTCCAGAGCCCAGGTTTGATACTCGGGTGGAAAACATTCGTAAACGTGTCTCTGCGTCGATCCAGATTCCGTCACTATGCGAAACGCCTGGTGAACTGCGCAGCGCTGCTTCGGTTCCTTTCCGCGAATGAATTCTTCTTTGATCGTCGTGACACAAGCGGCGCCCGGCAGCAATCCGGAGACCGGACACACGGAGACTTGAACCAGTCCATCGGGGACAGGAAAATCTGTCGGCTTCGAATGTTCGTGCACGAGCATCATGACATCGTAAAATATCTGTCCGGCCCCTGTAACACCGGAGACGCCGTGCATCGGAGAAGCATCGAAGTTGCCGGCCCAGACACCAACCGTGTAGTCCGTCGTGTACCCAAGCGTCCAGTTATCGCGATAATCTTTTGTCGTCCCGGTTTTGACAGCACACTCAAACGGAAAGTGAAATGCATTGCCGAATGCGGGTCTCCGTGCAACGTAGTCCTTGAGTATGTCTGTGATCAAATAGGCAGCCCGTTCATCATAGACCTGACGGGGATTTTCGTGCTCCCGAAGGTCCTCGGACAGTATCTCGTTGTGCCCTTCAATGGAAAGTGCGGACTTGATCAGCCGGGAAGGATTCCAGACACCGAGGTTGGCAAATGTTCGATAGGCGTTGGTAAGCTCAAGGAGTGAGACCTCCGCATTCCCCAACGTAAGTCCGTAACCATAGTACTGAACGGGTTGGGTAAGAGATGTAATCCCAACCAGTTGCATACTCTGATATAACGTACCAATTCCGACAGTTTGAATCGTTCTGACCGCAGGCACATTATACGAACATGCCAGCGCCGTGCGCAATCGGACGGGGCCGTGATATCGCTTGTCGTAGTTTTCCGGGATGTAATCGCCACGATCGTCCGGAATATGCGTGGGTAAGTCCGGGAGCACGGTGGCAGGAGTGAACGATCCTTCGAGAGCCCGCACGTACATAAACGGTTTGACCGATGAACCGGGTTGGCGGAGAGCGGTTGCACCGTTCACTTGTCCTTCAATCTTCTCATCAAAGAAACTGGCAGAGCCAAGCAGTGCGCGTATTTCGCCTGTCCGGTTCTCGATGACGACGACAGCAGCATTGTTGACATTCTTCTGACGAAGCTGTGCGAGATGACTCTTGACGGCCCATTGGATATTTAGTTGGAGCGGATAGTCAATCGTCAGTGCGATTGAAGCGACGTCCGGCCTGTCGTGGAATTGCGCTTCAGCCATTTGTACCGCGTGCGGTGCGCGGAAATTCACTTCCGGTGGAGTCAACTGCACCGGTTGGACTACAGCGCGGTCGAATTGTCCACGTGAGACAAGGTTCTGGTCGAGCAATCGTCGCAAAACAATTTTCTGGCGCTGAAGTGTTGCAGCGAAATTCTGGTACGGATTGAGTGACGTTGGCGCATTTGGCAATCCGGCGAGGAACGCGGCCTCGGCTAATGAAAGATCGACGGCAGGCTTTTGAAAATAATACTGCGAGGCAGCTTCGATTCCGGTGAGCTGATTGCCGTAGGGTGCACGGTTGAGATATTGTTCAAGGATTTCCCGTTTGGTCATCATCCGCTCGAGCCGCAAAGCCTGCCATGCTTCTTCGGCCTTGTTAAGAAGTGTTCGAGGACGATGATAGATGTTCCGAATGACTTGTTGGGTGATCGTCGAACCCCCAACTTTCATTCCTCCTGCCTTGATGTTTTCGTAGACAGCTCGAACGATGGAGAGCGGGTCAATGCCGGGGTGATGCCAGTACCGGTGGTCCTCGACGGCAATGGTGGCGTTGATCAGTTCGGGAGCGATCTGATTCAAGGGCTTCCACTGTCCTCGTCCCTCTTCGTCGTTGAGGAATTCACGGAGCAGGATGCCGTTTCGGTCGAAAACCCTCAAGGAATGAACAGATTGCTTCGAGAAATCATTTCGTGGGAGAGGAAAATACAATGACGCAATGAAGCCGATACAGAGCGCGGTGATGATGAAGATAATGAGGGTGACGCGGTTATGTTGGATGAAACGCATTTATTTTCGTTGTCGCTTTCGTAGAGACGCGACGCTGTCGCGTCTCAAACAGGATATACCAGTTTTCGTAGGGACGTAACATCGTCACGTCCAGACAAAAAGAGTGCGTGGAGATGGCATTCCTAGGTAGCCATCATTGAGACGATGCATCGCATCGTCTTTACGAAGACATTGCCACATCTATTGGGTCCCATTGTGAATGGGACGCTACTCGCCGCGACTGAAGTGTGATTCGCCTTGCAGACCGTTGTTGGCAGATTCTTCGTCCCGTCAGATTGCGGCGGGACTCAGAATGACGGTTTCCTTTACTGCACACGAAGGAGCTTGGAAGAAGTCTGGCCGAAGACCTCAGGCTCATACATTCCCTCCGCACGCGTTGCCGGGGCTTGGAAGATCCCATACGATGTCGCTCGCACCAAATACGTTAACGTGTATGACCCCGCCGGAAGGTAGTCGGCGAAGAACAGGGCTTTGTCGTCGTACAGTTCGCGGTGACGGAACGGGTTCCACGTCCACCAATCTTCCCGATTCTGTTCTTGCCCTCCAAGATTGGATCCGGTGGTTTGGAACGATGTGTTGACAATCTCCAGACCGGCGGGCACGGGATCGTCCACCACGATAAAGTTTCTTGCCTGGTTTGTCGAAATCGTCAGAGTAACTTTGCTGATTGCTCCAGCGACGATCGCTGCAACAGAATCCGTCCCGAGAACGACTCGTTCCATCGTCTTCATCACGGAAATTCCCTCTTCTTTCGCTCTCGTTTGAGTACTCGGATAGTAGTTCATCCGAACGGTGTAGTACAGTCGTCCAGGCCCATTCTTGAGAAAATCCATGGGATACTCGACGCCTCGCTGGAGATCGGAGAGAGGCAGAGCCTTGTCGACGTTGTTGAGGCTCCGTCCTTTGAAGAGTTCTTTCATGAATTCACCCCCGGCGACTCTGACTTCAGCGGTGAAATTGGGTTCTTCGTTTTCGTACACCTTGAAGTATGTTGCGAGCGCGTCGACGACGTACCAATTCTCCTGGGTTGTCCTCCAGCAGGCATTTTTCTGCCGGTCGATAAGCCAGCGGACAACTTTGGGTATGAGCGAATTCTCCGGCTGGGTTTCCACCATTGCCTGAAGAATGAGAGCCGTCGTACGCGTGTTCGAACTGAAGATCCAGTACCAATCGGGAGAGTCCTGTTCCTCAAAATGAGCCGAAGTGGGAGCGACTTTGGCATTGTTCATCAGGTCACGGACAAGCTCGTTGATCATTGCCGGATTGCCTTTTGCGACGCTGAGTGCCTTGAGGAGATACGCCTTGGCAAAGAGAGGGATGTTTAGCCGATCGTTGTACATCTTTTCCATATAACCGAAGTCGGGCGTACCATTTAGTGCAAGACTATAGAGACCGAGGGCCTTCGTGCAGTTCCACGCATAGGGGCCGTACCAAACGTGCGCTACCTTGCCGTTCAGCATGTCCCGCAGATAACTCATGCCGCGCTGTTTCACGGTCTGATCAATGCTGTAGCCGTTCCGTTCAGCCTGCACGAGTGTGTACATGGTGAACGCGGAAAGGTATGGCCACGTATCGTCCGTGTTCTTCCAGTAGGAAAACCCTCCATCACTTCTCTGAAACATCGGAACCTCATCCAGCATTTTCGTGACAACAGTGCGGTAGTCCTTGTCCTTCAGCACCTCGAATTTGAAAGCGTCAACGAGGTCTTTGACCAGCACCATCGGCAGGACGTGCGTCAGTCGTTGCTCAAGGCATCCGTACGGATAACCGAACAGATATGAGATGCCGCCGGAAAGACCGACCATCGCTGTCGAAGCGAGCGTGAACTGAATATCCCCCAGCTCTGGAAAGATGTTCTTCGGGACTTGTATCCGTTCCTGCTTTGAAGGATCGGTCGTCGACTCATAGAGAGCGACCGCTTCCCGGAGGCGCGGGACCTCGATCGGTATTTTCCAGAGAATTCCGTCCTTGTCGCTGTCGGTCGAGGCACGGAAGGTGAATTCCGCAGTCCCAAGTTTGTCGGCAACAACGCTGTTCCTGACTTCTTTCGACTGTCCCGGCTTCAGAACGTAAACAGCAGTATCCGTTCCGTGAAACTGAATTCCTTTGACACTGGTAATGAGGCGGACCTGTTTCTCCACATCGGTGTAATTCATGATCACAACGCCGGCTTCAAACGCGTCGCCGACCCTGGCAAACCGGGGCAAAGAGGGTTGGAGAAGGAGCGGTTTGTTCACCTTGAACGATTTCTCCCCGTAGCCGAATTCCGATTCAACCGTCTGCGCAACAGCCATTGCTTCGAACGAGGTAAGATTATCAGGGAGCTTGAAGCTTACTGTCGCCTTTCCTTTGGCATCCGTGAGTATGCGCGGATTCCAATAGGCCGAGGGACGAAAATCTTTTCGGATACCTTCCGCGTCCATTGAGCTTGATTGTGCTTCTCCGCCCCCTCCCCCGGAATCTTCCCCCTTCTCGTCGTAATTGCGCTGTTGAATGAGGTGAATCCTCGTTTCCGTCGTTGTCACAGCGAGTCCGCGCTGACGGTAAAAGAGATTGAAGGGATTCGGCATCCGATAGTTGATGAGGTTGAGGATTCCAAGGTCCGCAACGCTCAAGGCAACTTCCGCGGAAACTCCCTTCCCGTTTGCGTTCTTCGTCGTGATGGTCGCTTCCACGTTGTCGCCGGGACGATACTCCTTCTTGTCAAGCTCGACGCTGACGCTCAGTTGCTTGGTGTTGGAGCTGACGGGAAGATTGATATAGCCGATCTTGAACGATGGACGTCCGATGTCGGTCTCTTTCGTGATGGCGGCGGATTCGACTCGTCCCTGGAGAAGGACGACCGAGACGAAAACATTCGGAAGATATTCGCGGAGTATCGGGATATCGATTTGCGGTGCACTGCCGACAAGTTGCGTCGTGTAGTGCGAGATGATGCCTTCCCGCTCGATCGAGATGAGCGCGGTCGTCTTTTCGTAGGGGGATTTGACAATGAGGCTGGCCGTTTCGCCCGGTTTGTATTCAGTCTTGTTCGAGATGAGTTCGATCCGGTCGTCGTTCGACCGCTCCCATGCCACGTACTGCGACCCGCTGACATAGAAATATGCGTGCGTCAGAGTTTCATTCTTTCTTTGATCCGATCCTTTCACTTCGATATAGTAGAACCCGGGTTCTTTGGGGATAAAGGCTCCGTGCAACGGTACATTCGTACTTGTGATTGTGCCGGCATCCACCGATGTGTCTACCGTCTCCGACTGCCAAATGTAGCGTCCGCCGGTTTCTGCTTTGCGGACGGATCGCCAGAACCGTCTCACAATGCGCAGCGACAAGGGAATGTCGGGGACAAATTTTCCTGTGGGTGTTATTGCAGCCACTTTGTATGTGATGAGAGAGTCGGTCTTGGTGAATGTCGTTGAAGGGGCGACGCCAATATAGAACTCGGCACCGTGAGCGATAACGCTTGAACGCCCTGAAATTGCCTGCCTCGAAGGAGAAGTGACATCGGCTTCGAGGAGAATGGACTGCGTCCCCTGTAATTGTCCGATGGTGAGTGGCGAACGAACCTTCAACACTCCCTGATTATCGAGGATTGTATCGGTCGTTGAAAGCAATTGACTGCTGCCGCCGTTGTAACGGGAAAGCCAGTACATCGGACCAAACGAGTACCCCTCGAATCCCTGGGGATTCCAGACCGTCGGCGATGCAGTGACACGCCACGTTATCGGTGCACCTTTCAACGCAGCGCCGAACAGGTATCGGGCTGAGATGAGCCCGCTCAGGGTGTCGCCGATGACGGGATTCTCGTTCTCAATTCGCACATCCGTCTCGAATTCGGCGGGCCGGAACGCCTCGACGCGAAAACTTTCGCTCGCAATCTGCGTCCACCGTTCTTTGCCTTTGATCGTCTGCTTCGTTGTGAGCGTGGCGTTGTAGTAGCCAAGAGGAGCGGTCGGTTTGAGCGTAACACTGTCAACGAACGATCCGAAGCGGGAGAGTTTCGGTTCGGTCGACAGGATCTCTTCGTTTCTCGCATTCTTGATCGTCAGTTTCAAAGGCAGGTTGTTCGGGATTCGCCAGTTACCTTCCCGGCGGAGACGCACGATACCTTTGAGGTTCACGCCTTCGCCGGCTTTGTAGAGTCCCCGATCGGTGAAAAGCTCACCTTCGAGCGATTCAAATTGCGGATTCCACTCGTAGCTGATGTTGAACGACCAGGGTTCGATCCCTTCGTTCCACTGCGAGCTGCTGAAGGCAACATCTCCATCCTTCTTCACAATGACCCAGAGCCGAGGTTGCCGTGATCCGTAGTCCCACGATTCTTCCTCGTCTTCACCTGATCGCGTTTGCGTCATTCCGAGTTTTCCCCAACCCGGACTCATGACGGTTCCCTTCGCGTTGGTGGTTCCGCGCCAGAGAACCCGGTTGCTATCGTTCCGGACTTCAACCTCGGCATCGGGGACGGGAGCAGCATCTCTCAAATTTGTGACCCAGAAAAGATTGTTGTCGGGAGAATATTTTGCCGTGACACCGAGATTCGTCACCTGGATCAGTGATTTCAAGTACCTGCGCTGACGCGGATCTTTGAACAGGTTATCGATTTGCACAAAGACGACCCCGCGCGAAGTTTTACCGAGCACTTCATCGAGATTGACCGGACGGATCGCTTTTTCATTCCGTGTAATCTTCGGGCGCCAGAGTCTCGAGAAACCGAATTGCGATGAGTCCTCAGATTTTGAATCCACCCATTCAAGGATGGCTTGTTCCCACGCGAGTCGATTGTACGTTGAGTAATCGAGGCGGAGCATGACTTCGACGATTTTGTCCGGACTGATCCGCCCCATCTGCAAAAGGACAGAATCGACATTCATAAACGTGACGGGATACTTGTGGGATTCATACGCCTCAAGAACTCCCTGACCCGTCGTCATCCAGACATAGGGCGGGAAGGAGCCTGTGCTGAATTGAAATTTCACCGTGTCCGTCAACGTGTTGCCAAAACGGTCTGTAAGACCGGGTGCAAGGATGCCGATGTACTGTTGTTCTGCCTTCAACGGGAGATGGAGAGAAACCTCGGGCGTGGTGTATTCCTCATAGTATTCATCCGGCTCGATGACCATCGGTGGGATGAACGAAAGATGTTGGATGACATCCTTTGGAGAAACGGGATTCGTGAACAGCATAACCAGGTTCCACGATGGGTCGAACCGTTCACTGTACTTGAGTCCGGTAAACTTGAGGTCACCGTATGTTGCGAACGAAAAAGAATAGTCGGAAACCATACCGAGGGGACCTTCCACTCCGGGAATTCCTTGTCTGCACGTAATGGTGTATGACGTGCCACGCTGGAGACCATCGTGCAAGACGATGACCGCGGTCTGGTCCGCCTCCTGGTTTGCCCCTTCCCTTCTCCACGGCCGCCGAAAGGGCCGTTTCCGCACGACCTGTCGGCTTGTGTCCGGAGCGTACTGTTCCACCGTGAAGCCGGGAGATGAGACTCCATTGGGTCCGCTTGCCTGAACGGCGATGAACTTGCCCACAGCCTCGGCATCGATTGTCTGGTTGAAGCGAATGATGATGCGGTGATTCAGCTCCACGAAGTGCTGAAGGTTGTACGGTTCCGTCTGTAGCACCATGGGTCTGACGGTCTGAAACTGCCACTTGAATTCCTGCTGCAATGTTCGTCCGGAAATCGATTTCGTGCCGGCAGGAATCTTCACGGTATATTCAGTTCCAAAGGGCAATCGTTTGGCCGGGATGAAGGTCAGCGTTGCCGTCCCCATCCAGCGGAATTTTCCCGGGGTTGCGGGTTCGATAATCATCGGGCCCGTGCCTTCATCCTCAGGTACTTCCTTGAGTGCGACCATCGGTTGATTAAATGTTGCGACGATGGTTTGGTACTGATCGATGGATTGTGCCAGACCTCGGGGAGTCGATACGGTCACGGAAACATCCCGTTGTGGCTGGCCAATGGCAGTAGCTGTTGCAAAAAACAGAAGGAGAGTGTGGAGAGCACGGTGTTTCATAGAGCCCCCTTGTTATTCATGACATTTGACGTGGGTACAGCTTGATGAGGTGGGTTTTGTATTCTATATTGAACGCACAAAGAAACTGTTTTTTCCTTCAATTATCAACCTCGGCAGAATTACGATGAGTACGAAAATTCGGAAGGCAAATGTTGGAGACGCAAAGATCATTGCAGACTTTAACAACTTGATTGCGGAAGAAACGGAACACCGTACACTCAACAGGAACATCCTTCTTCGCGGTGTACGGGCGCTCTTGCGAGATCCAAAAAAAGGAATCTATTTTCTTGCGGAGGTGGATGGAACAGTTGTTGGGCAAGTGATGTTCACCTATGAATGGAGTGATTGGCGGAACGGGAATTTTTGGTGGCTCCAAAGTGTGTACGTACGGAAAGAGTTCCGGAAAACGGGAATTTTCCGGTCGCTGTATGAGCACGTAGAAGCACTGGCGAAGAAACGCAAGGATGTGTGTGGGTTACGGCTCTATGTTGAACGGGAGAACGAACGCGCACAGAAAACCTACGAGAAATTGGGCATGCATCTGGCGGTATATCAGATGTTTGAAAAAGAATTTCTCGGATTGTAACGACGAATTCGAATCCGAATTATCCACGCAATCCCAAATGTAGCAGAGAAAGAAAAATTGCCATGCCGACGTGCTGTTGTTCGACGAACCCTCTCAAAGAAGGGGCAAACAGTTTTTTCTCAAAGTACTCCGCCATGTATGCCCGGAGGTTCAAAAAACACGGCCTCGAGAGAATGCAGAAGTTACTCCTCCAAGGGGTGCGAACCGAACAGATTCATAACAAGGAAATTCTGGATATCGGTTGTGGCGTTGGAGCTCTTCATCTGACATTGCTTAAGGAAGGGGCTGGACGGGCGACGGGTGTCGATATGTCGGAAGGAATGATAGGACGTGCGCGGAAGTTTTCAAACGATCTTGGTGTCGCAGATCGAGCCGCGTATATCGTTGGCGATTTCGTCGAGGTCGCGGAGACTATTCGGGAATCGGACATCACCCTTCTCGACAAATCGGTTTGTTGCTACGAAGACATCGACGCACTTGTCCGGACATCGACGGCCAAAACCAAAAGCATCTATGCCCTCTCCCATCCGAGACAAAACCTCTTCATGGAACTTGCATTCAAGGGACATATAGCCTTCGCGAAGCTCTTCAGATGGAAATTCCATCCATTCTGGCACGACTGGATGAAACTGCGCGAGAATATCCAACACTTTGGGTTTGAACTCATCTATTCCAACGCTACACCGATGTGGCAGGTGCTGGTGTTCCGCCGCCTGTAACAGGTAGCTGTAATAAGATAATTCCCGAATTCTAGCGTCGAACAGCGATGATCTCCAGGACTGTGGGGGTTATCATAAGCGTTCCGGACGTGGTTTCAGCCGCTGCGAATGCTAAAAGTATTTCGTGAGCACGTTCGTGTTTCATTCGCCCGAGATCGACAAGTCTCTGTATACCCACTTCGATAAATGCTTTCGGCCATTCCCACACGAAGTTGGAGGGAGGGACTATATCAACGATGGGGTTCAGCGATTTGAGCTCAAAACCAAGTTCCTTGAGCCACGCCGGAATTTCGAGCCCGATATCCGATTCTCCGCCATCAGCCCGCCAACCGTCCATGACTGCTTGCACATATTCTTCAAGCTCAAGCAATCTCGGGGCAAGTCGCCACGTAGAATAATCAATGTACTCATGAATGACGAACACCCCGCCGGACTTGAGGATCTTTGCGGTTCGGGTCAGAAGGTCGTGTGGCTTCTCTACGAACGCAAACACCCAACGGGCCCATGCGCCGTCTGCCTTCACGTCAGGCAACGCGGAGTCGTTAAGGTCAAGCTCGTGAGAAACGATGTTCGTGATTCCCCGTAAACGTTGTGCAGCACCCAGGGCATCAAGAAATCGACGTGATTTGTCGATGGAAATGATTTTTCCTTTAGGACCAACGATTTCCGCCAAATCCAATGAAGCATACCCAGGGCCACAACCAAGATCAACGATGGTTTGTCCCAAGGTGAATCCTGCTCTACGCCAGGCATCCAATGCACGCGGTCTCCAGACACGATGCTGAAGTCCGAGCCGGAGGATCTCATCGTCGTGCGTGCCAAGAATGTATTCCTTTTCTTCAGGCATAGGCGGGTTCAAGACTCTTGTTCTGCGGAGAGGCGGCATCCTCCACCGTGGTTTTTCCTTGTTCCAAATCGAGAAGCTTCCGCTTTCGCCAAAGACCGCCGCCATATCCTCCAAGCTCACCACTCTTATTCACCACTCGATGACACGGAATAACAATGGCGATCCGGTTCAATCCATTTGCGTGCCCAACCGCCCGATGAGCTTTTGGAGATCCGATTCGACGCGCAATGTCTTCGTAGGACACGGTCTTGCCGCAGGGAATGAGCAGCAATTGGTTCCACACTCTTTGCTGAAAATCAGTCCCCGGGTAAACCAGGTGAACGGTGAACTTCTTGCGCGATCCTTTGAAGTACTCCGAAAGCTCTTTTTTCAACAGCCGGATATGTTGGTTTTCGCCGGGCACGATCGCGCAAGCGAATCGCTTTCTCAGCGTCGCGAATTGCGCCTCAAGCATCCGGCGGTCGGTAAACTCGACCAGGCATATCCCTTCTGATGTCGCTCCGGCAAGGAGCGGCCCCAAGGGACTCTCGATCCACGAAGTAACAATGCAGTCAGACGTTCGACTACGGCCCGGTGATTTGCCGAACGCACGCCCAAACGCATCACGGAACCCGCTATGCGAATCATATCCAAATCCCAGGACAACATCATCGAGATTGACACCCTTGCGGATTTGTTCCAATGCTTTTCCCAACCGCCGTCCACGGCAGTATGCTTGAAACGTCATCCCGTAGTGTTTTTGGAAATAGCGTCGTGCCCGTGCCGGTTCAACCTTGATCGAACGCAAAAAGCCGTCCGAATACCTGCCTCTGGGTTCGCGTTCTATGCGCGCCAGGAGATCGACAACCCAGCCGGGCGTAGCATCATTCGATTCCAGCGGATGGCAGCGCTTACACGGCCGGAAGCCGGCGAAGATGGCTTCGCGGGCACTCGCGTAATATTCAACATTGCGTGGACTCGGCTTGCGCGCGGGACACGAGGGACGGCAGAAAATCCCCGTTGAGCGCACAGCGAGAAAGAAAACAGCGTCGTACGACGCGTCACGTGACAGATAGGCGCGCTCCATTTCCTGCGATGAAGGAAGTTGAGACATAAAATTCCGGATGTACGTTGTGAAACACGTGAACTGCTTGCAAGATAGGATACGTTGATTTCTCTCGCCACCGAAAAATGAACAGAGAAGTGATTGTTTTGACGACAGGCGCACACGACGGTAACTCTTGAGAAAACGACAAGGTTCAGTTCATGACAGAGCCTTGTTTGTTCAAAT
>CAZOIM010000059.1:0-18128 GCA_964579855.1 uncultured Ignavibacteriaceae bacterium
CGGATCGCACGATGAAGACGTAGTTTGACGTAATCGTTGAACGACATGTCCGTCGGAATCTTGGAATCCCAAGTACCGACCGATCTTCGCAAGTGATAGATCCATTTCGCGGAATCCAGGACCTCCCGGTTCTTAATTTGAATTGGGTCGGCAAGATACAACGGGTCGGTTTTTGGTCGGAGAGGATCAACCGCTGCCGGATCGATCCGGACGGCTTTGAATTGCTCCATACGTGCCGAAGAGTCCCGTGGAAGCGCTCGAATTGCTGCAAGTTGGTCGAACGAAGTGTCGATTCCGCCGTTGGCTTTTTCCTCGGCCTTCAGCTCCTGAACTATCCTCGCACGTCTGGACAGTTTACCTTTTGGCTGTTGCTGCACTGTGTCGGCAGTGAATGAAGGAGTGGAAACCGGAGGGGCCACGAACAGGTTGTCAAAGGGGGAGGCACTCACGTAAGTCGACCACAGTACGTAGACAGCAGCAGCAAGAAAGAGATATCCCGGCAGCCTG
Source organism: uncultured Ignavibacteriaceae bacterium (assembly GCA_964579855.1). Lineage (GTDB taxonomy): Bacteria > Bacteroidota > Ignavibacteria > UBA10030 > UBA10030 > JADGQA01. The sequence goes on from CAZOIM010000059.1 coordinate 508, forward strand.
TAGGACGTACGATGAATTTCTTTGGTATTCAACAACTCAGCCTCGCTACGTACAATCCAAAATGAAATAGTTGGACTTGCCAATGCAGCACTGAAGCCTGAGAATTATATCAGCTTCAGATAGTAGCGAAGAATTCGATATGACTCCGACGAAGGTGTAAAGAAGAGGGTGCCCGTGTGGCTTTCCAAGCGGCAACAAGGTCGGCAACCCACACCAAACTGTGCTTCAGCCCGACAAGGCAACGAGGGAAGGATAGCGTTGTTAAGTTCATTCTTAATCCTGCAAAAACTTACTGAATTTCGAATTCAATATCAAGTTGAAGCCGTGCTGCCATCACAGTTTGGCGACGTATCTGCGCAAAAGATCTGCGGTTCTATCAAACTCCCGACTGATATCAGCAATAAGCGAATCCGAAATGGCGGACGAGTCTTTCCTTGCGAGTTTTTCGATCGATTCAAAGAGACTTCCGAGCTTTTTCGCCCCCAGATTCAAACTGCCACCTTTGAGTTTGTGCGCAAGTTGTTCGATTGCCGACCCATCTTTGGCTGCATGTGCCTTCACCAACGATTGAAGATTTGCCGGAGCCTCTTCGAAGAATATTCCTATCAATTCCTTAACGAAAGCGCGTTCAGTTTCGTGCTCCAACTCGTTTAGCCTTGCTTCGATATCATTATCTGATGGTGTCATTCTGTCGTCACCCAGTTTCAGATTCTCGATCGCGGCACTCGATTTGTGCGCTCCCCACTTTCGGATCATGGAGGTAACCTGTTCAGCATTGAACGGTTTGCTTAAATAATCATCCATTCCGGCCTTCAGGCACTTTTCCTTGTCGCCTGCCAATGCGAACGCCGTCATAGCCACAATCTTCGGAGACGCTTGGGATCCATATCGTTGTCGGATTCTCTGAGTGGCTTCCATTCCGTCCAATTCCGGCATCTGTACATCCATGAATATAAGGTCGCACGGAGTTTGTTCGAATGAATTCAACACCTCCAAGCCGGTGCCGACAATCGTGGGTTCATAGCCCATCGACCGCAACATTCGTTGGATGAGTTTCTGATTGATGAGATTGTCTTCTGCTACAAGAATGGAGACGGGGACTTCAACAGCGAGTTTCTGTTTCTTCCCGGCGGCATTATCCTCGCTGATACTCTCCGGGGTCTTTTGGTTCAAGACAGACTTTAATAATGATTGAAACTGTGAGATCTTCAACGGTTTCATTACGGTTGCAGCGAACAGACCATGATTTTGTTTGATTCGCGGATCACTCAAATCCCACGAACTGAGAAGGATGATCGGCAGCGACGAAGAGCCGCGTACTTCCAGAGTCTCCAATGCCAACTGCACACCGTCTTTTTCGGGCATCTGCATGTCATAAATCGCAAGGTCCAGAGGGTCTCCGCGTTTGATTGATTCGAGCGCGCCTGTCGAAGATTCAGCCGTGTAAGGAATCATGCCGAGTTGTTTGCACTCTTCCGAAAGAATCTGAAGGTTGGTTGCGCTATCATCGACGATGAGAATACGCTTCCCTTCCAGTTCAACGGCTACGTCACGACTCTTGAGCGGATCCTTGGAGGTCAAGGCCGTCGTGCGAATGGTAAAAGAGAAATTTGATCCCTTTCCTTCCGCACTTTCGACACCGATGCGGCCTCCCATCAGACCGATGAGTCGAGAACAAATGACCAATCCGAGTCCGGCACCACCATACTTTCTCGTAACTGAGGAATCTGCTTGCGTGAACGCTTCGAAGATCGATTCAAGCTTATCCCTGGAGATTCCAATGCCCGTATCCTTTACCGAGAACATAAGCTCAAGATCGACATTCATCCTTGCGTTCGTCCGTACAGAGAGAACTATTTCGCCGTTGTGAGTAAACTTGATGGCATTGTCTATGAGATTCACAAGAATCTGACGAAGTCTGTCCCCATCTCCCGTAATCTGGCGAGGGACATTTGCATCGATCACGTAGAGCAATTCATTTTGCCTTGCGTGAGCTTTTTCAGACACCACATCGAGAGCGTCTTCAATGCACTGCCGCAAGTCGATAGATCCATGCACCAGTTCCATTCTTCCCGATTCTATTTTTGAGAAATCCAGAATATCGTTCAGGATGGTAAGAAGTGATTCGCTGCTCGATCGGATTGTTGCGAGATATTCTCGCTGTTCCTGTCTCAATTCTCCACTGAGCAGAAGGTCCGTCATTCCCAGGATTGCGGTCATCGGCGTGCGGATTTCATGACTCATGTTGGAGAGAAACGAGCTCTTCACCTTTGTTGCCGAACCGGCAAGTTCTCTGTTGACATCCAATTCGTTTGTGATAGCGGAGAGTGTTCGACGATATTCCAAATGCGCAACCACCTGTCTGCCAAGCAATTTGAGTATTTCCTGTTGACGCAGAGTCAACTCTCGTTGCCTGGTGTCAAGAACGCACAGCGTACCAATCGATAGGCCATTGGCCATTACTAATGGAATTCCCGCATAAAATAGCAATTGCCGACCCGATACAACAAGAGGACTGTTTTGGAATCGCTCATCTTTCAATGCATCAGGGACTATAAAAATTTCATTCTGCATAATTGCGTGTGCGCAAAACGATGTTTCGCGCGGCGTTTCGGTCATTACGAGCCCCATTCTGGATTTGAACCAGACACGTTCTTCATCGACAAGAGTGATCAGACCGATGGGAGTGTCGCAAACTGACGAGGCCAACAATGCGATTTCATCGAATTGTTGCTCGGGGTTACTATCGAGTATCTGCAATTCGCGCAGATAGGTGAGACGTTTGACTTCACTATTGGGAACAGCTGGTTTCACTGGGGATCCTATGGAGACAACCGGATTATTTTCCACGAATTGCCGTTCCGTTCATACGAGATTCTATCGTGTAGTCGATGTGGCCCGCTCTGCCAAAATTCAATCCGTCTTGGCATGAGACGATACCCTCCCCACTGATCAGGTAACGGCACATCGTCATCTCGAAACTGCTCTTTGAATTTATCAAATTGTGTATCGAGAACAAGGCGGCTGCTGATCACCTGACTTTGTTGCGATGCCCAGGCTCCAATTTGGCTTTCGCGCGGGCGAGTACGAAAGTACTTCCACGAATCCTCACGACTCAATTTCTCGACTGTGCCCTCGATGCGAATCTGACGTTCAAGCTTTGCCCAATAGAACACAAGAGCTGCGCGGGGATTTTGCGATAACTGTTTCCCCTTCAAGCTTAGGTAGTTCGTGTAGAATGAAAACCCACGCCTGTTGATGCCCTTGAATAATACAATTCGCGCAGATAATGCGCCGTCGGCTGAAGCCGTTGCAAGCATCATTGCCTCAGGTTTCAGTATTTTGGCATTATTGGCTGCTTGAAACCAGGAATTGAATTGATCGAACGGGTCAGAGTCTATGGTTTTTTCAGAAAGGGTACCAACTTTAGATTTTCGGGGGCGACTCGGGAGGCGTTTTCTCTTCATTTGTTCGTGCAGAATTCATGATCCTGACGGTTTCACGTCGTCGGTCAAGATGGAAGCCCGGATTTGTTGAATCACCTTTTCCGGAGTGTAGGGCTTCTGGATAAAATCTTTGGCGCCAGATTGAATCATCTCATGGCGCACTTTGGTATCCATGAAACCGCTTGATAATATGACTTTAACTTTCGGATTGATTTCTTTGAGTTGGTGAAGGACTTCCCATCCTCCCATGCTTGGCAATCCCATATCGGACAAGACAAGGGAAATTTTCTCTTTTTCCGTGCGGTAGAGATTCACAGCCTGAATTCCGTCGGTCGCAGTGATGACACGGTATCCCTCTCCCTCCAGCATTTCCTTGAGCAAATCAAGAAGAAGGAGTTCGTCTTCAACGACGAGAATTGTGTACTGGCCTGCGATCATGCTTGGAATCCGGTGTGACTGACGATTCTCTATCAATATACTGAGGCCTCCGCCGAAAGGCAACCGCCAAAGCCCTTGAGCATTCATCATAGTGCCGGCAATTAGTGCTTGATGCGGAGAAAATCACGCCTCCAATTCCAGCAGGACGAGCTTTCAGGGGATGTCCTCATCGTCAGAGCGCAGTCTCTCAGACCACAATCAGCGATAACGGTACGTGGTTGAAGATTCGCTGGCTGAGCTCATGCGTTGGAGCGTTGCGTCGTTTCAATTCGCAATTCTCTCCTGACTTGTAATACCTCGGCAATCTCAGTATATTTCTTCCCGATGTACATCCTTTGGCGACATATCCTCCGCGCGCACATAGCCCCCTTCTTCTTTTCGGTTATCGTGTTGGTGTTTATTTTTCTGCTCCAGGCACTCATTAAGTTTCTTGATCAGCTCGCGGGCAAGGGCTTGAGTGTGTTCGTCATCGCCGAATGGTTTGTTCTCAGTCTTTCCTACATCATCGTCCTCGCAATTCCGATGGGTGTTCTCGTCGCGACGCTGATGGCGTTTGGCAATCTTGCAGCGACCAATGAGATCACGGCAATTCGCGCCACTGGTGTGAGCCTGTACAGGATGATGGTACCTCCGCTGCTTGCATCCATTTTCCTTTGCGTATTTCTTATTCAGTTCAATAACGGAGTCCTTCCTGATTCAAACCACAGGCTTAAAGTTCTGACTCAGGATATCTATAGAAAGAAACCTACACTGACTATCGTTCCAGGACTATTTTCGCAGGATATCCCCGGGTACAGTATTCTTGTTCGGAAAACGTTTGAGCATTCCAACGATCTGGAGGGTATAACGATTTTCGATAATACCCAGACTACTCTCAATACAACAATCACAGCCGAACGAGGGACGATTTCGTTTTCTCCTGATTATAGGAAGCTCATCATGGATCTGGCCGATGGTGAAATCCATGAAGTGAACGCAGTCGATTTCAAGGAATACCGTAAGATCCGGTTTGTCAAGCACAGGATCGCCATGGACGCGCAAGGCTACGAATTCCAGCGTTCACAGGAGTCTACCGTCGGACGCAGTGATCGGGAAATGAGCGCTGGGGATATGAGGGTTGTCGTCGATAGTTTGACCAAAGAACAGGAAAATTCTCAAAGCCATATTGGACAGTTGATCCGACAGGATGTAAGCACCATATTTTCTTCAGCTAAACGGCCCCTTCAGCCATATCAGACCACGCCCGATCCCATAACGACGGCAGGATTCAGACTCTCGTCCTTGCGAACAACCATCTCGATCGAGCAGGCCCGGACGGAAATGTTTGAAACACAAAAGAGGGAATACAGAGTCGAAATCCACAAGAAGTATGCAATTCCTGTAGCTTGCATCATATTTGTATTCGTGGGTGCTCCGCTCGGAATTATTGCCCGCAGAGGCACATTCGGTGTCAGTGCCAGCGTCAGTCTTGGTTTCTTTCTGTTCTACTGGGCATGCTTGTTGCAAGGAGAACAACTCGCCAATCGTGGATTCTTGAGCCCGTGGTTCGGAATGTGGGTCGCAAACATTGTAATTGGAATTATCGGGCTTTATCTCACATACCGCATAGCCCGGGAAAACCTTGTGTTCGACTGGACACTGTTCACGCGATTCATGCCTAAACGGTGGCGGAATAAAGTCCAGGAAGAAGCATGAAACTCCTCGACCGCTATATCGTCCGCCAATTCATGGTCTCCTTCGTGTTCGGCCTGGTTGCCTTTCTGCTCATCTTCGTGCTCGTCGACACCATGGAGCACCTTGATGATTTCATTGACGCCCACGCTCCGGTAAAAGTTGTCATCGAGTATTACATTGCGTTCATGCCCGAGATCATCAAACTCATGACTCCGGTCGCGGTCCTTCTCGGCTCGTTGTTTGTCATTGGAAGACTCTCCACGAACAGCGAACTTACCGCGATGAAATCCAGCGGTGTAAGCCTGTATCGAATTCTGATTCCTTTCCTTGTCGTTGCATTTCTTATCAGTTTTGCTTCGATCTATCTTAACGGATGGGTTGTTCCCAGAGCTAATGCCAAGAAAGGATATATCGAACGGACAGTGTTGAATCGAGGGAACGATGTTTCAAGCAGGATGAACATTTTTTTCCAGGAGGGGCCCCGCCGGATCGTATCGATGAACTATTTCGACCCGCAGACAAGCATTGCCTCCCACGTCAGTATCCAGGATTTTGCCGATTCCGACATGACCGTGCTTGCGTGGCGCTATGATGCCCCGAAGATGAAATGGATTGGTTCGGCTTCAGCCTCTGCCGGGCTGCCTGTTCCAGGGTGGACATTACTCAATGGGGCGAAACGGGCGTTCGAAGGTAGTGCGCAGGATCTTTCTTTTTTTGACTCACTCCCCATGGGCAAACTCACTTTGACACCGGTCGACATAGAAAAGAAACAACGAAAGCCCGATGAAATGGATTATACCGAACTGGGGGAGTTCATCCAAAATCAGGAACGTGCTGGACAGGACGTCTCTCGTTGGCTCGTCGATTTTCACAGTAAGATGTCATTCCCGTTTGCCAGTGTCATTATGGTGCTTTTCGGCGTGCCGTTCGCTTCGGCGCGACCCCGAAGCGGAGTTGCTCTCGGGTTCGGGATTTGCACCGCCGTGACGTTTATTTATCTCGCCTTCATGAAAGTGAGCCAGGTGATTGGTTATAACGGCGACGTAAATCCTCTGCTGACTGCCTGGCTTGCAAATCTCATCTTCCTTGTAGCGGGAATCGTCAATATGATTCGAGTGCAGAAATAGCACGCTTCCCTAGCGCGCGTAAACAAAAAACCCCGTGTTCCTGAAGAACACGGGGTTTTTTGTTAAACCGCAGTGAAGATACTATGGTTTTGGGGTCTGCGGAGCCAGCGGTGGCGTCTTCTTGCGAAACATGAAGAATGCGACAACCAGGACCACCACAATAATGAGAACATAGAGCCATATTCGCGATGGGCTCACTGCGCTTCCCCAATTCGCGACCTGCGCCTCAATTTCTTGTCTATCAGAGTCGCTGATCTTGCCACTGTCAACCAACAATGGAATCCACCCAGGCTTAAGTTGCGTAACCCAAAGGCTGTCGTAAAAAGACTGATACGCCTTCATGGATTCGTCTTTCTTTCCTGCACCGGCGTCCTTGATTTCGGCGGAGATGTAATCCAAAAGATTTGTTTTGAACTCCATCCCCGAATTGAATCCTTTTACCGTCAGACCGTGTTCCTGGAATGCAAGATTCAGTCCGTGCCAGAATGAGGCGTCCGCTTTTTGTCCCCATTCATCCAACAACGATTGCACCTCTTTGACGTCATTTGCGCCTTTCTTGCCAGGTTCATACAAACCCTGAAGCTTCGAGCCAAAGGCTTTCCATTGGGCTGCAAATTTCTTTTGTTCGTTTATCATCTCCACGAGGTCTTTGCTTGACAACTGCGTCGTTTGCAGAAACGCAAGATTGTCCTGGATGGATTTCTTCATGTTGCCGAAAACGCTTCTGCGTTCCAACCTTCCCGCGAGGCTCTGTTTCTCGACGTCTTTCATGGAACTCACAGACTTGTCGTATTGCATGAAGAGACTATCCACGAGAGCAAAGATCATTTGATCGCGCTCCTGGATACTATTGCGCAATTTGCCAATCACCTTGTTGAGTGAATCTATGATTCCTTTTGTTACCGCCATCCCTGCTGCCGCGCCGCTGACTTCCGCTCCCATCTTTTGGACCTGTTGCAACAGGTTGGCATTTGCGCCTGACAGGCTGTCGACTTTGCCCGAAAGCGATTTCACCTCTGTTTCCAGTTGATTGATTCTGGCATATTGCGTTTCTATAATGCCGAGCTTTTCCTGAGACATCTTCAACTGAGTACGAACGATGGCGATCTTCCCGGTGTATCCATCGGGGTAGAGCGCTTTATCGAGGAGAGCCACGTTCTCAGCGTATTCTCTCTCAAGATCATCGATCCGCGAAGTAATATCCACGCATTCCTGCACAGTCGATGCCTTTTCTATTGATTTATTTATATCAGTGAGTCTTTGCTTGAATGACTGAATGACTTCCAAGTCCGATTTCTCTTGAGCTGTGGCGGAGGTAACCATGAAGGCAACGCACATTAACAAGCTCGTTATTCCGATCATAAATTGTTTCATTTCTTGGCTCCTTCCTTGACTCCGTCCTTATCCAGCATCTTGGAGGCTTCCTTCCCATTCAATAATTGAATGAACGGAGGCCTTTGATTAAAGGCGGGCGATTCCAAACCCTTTTCGGAGACAGGAATTTTAGTCTGCAGGGTCAGCGCACCTTCTGCTGAATTGAACACGTACACGTGTTTGAATTCCTTCCCCGTGATATAGAAATATCCTTGCCCATCGCGAATCACCCGGAACGTACGGTCTGCAACGTGAACCGAATCTCCTGTTTCCTCGAAGAGAAGCGCCTTTGCGTTGAACTTGATAAAGTATCGGGCTGGTTCCTCTTCTTCTTTGGCGATTCCTTTCGAATCTACCTTGAAGACGCTTTCGAACGGCCAAGCAAATTCAGCCGGCCGCAAAGCCAGACCACCGCAGCCTGAAAGAATCAGGAGAATCGGAACAATCAATATTCCAGGTGAGAACTTCATTGAAATCCCCTTTCTAAAAATGGTGAATTGAGAATGAATGGTACTTAAAAGAGTCTTCGACGGGATGACAACGGGACGCGCAAAAGGTAGCAAAGTTTGAAATTGGATTCAAGCCAATAAAGGACTTGCGGCCCGGCTGCGCCAGATAAACTTTGCAGGTATCGGCAGCGCCTTGTTCTAGGCAATTCCGCGAGAACCAATTCTGATCGCCGAAATCCCTCAGGAATTCCGGCGGTCTATTAAGCCTTGTAATCACACTTTGAACCTCAACGCGCAGTGACTACTTCCTCAATCTTAGTGTTTCAATGGAATGAGCAGCCGGGAAGCTTCAATCAAATGCGGATTACGACTTCAGTTCGTTCGAAATGGATTGCATGTACTCTGAATTTGCAGGAAAAGAGAGTTGTGATTCGAGGAGACGATTCTTCGCTGCTTTTGCCGAAAAATATGCCCACGCGCGATATCCTAACAAAAATGCAACGATTATACCGTATATGACGGGCCTGTGTGTGTCGGCCTTCACCAACCACAAATAGTGAATTACGCCGAGAGCAGCGCAAACGTATATGATTCTGTGGAGTCTGCGCCAACGTTTGCCTCCCATCCATTTCATCACGGAATCAAATGAAGTCATTGCCAGTGGAATCAGCAAGGCGAATGCTGTGAACCCTACGGTTATGAAGGGCCTCTTGGCAATGTCCCTTATCATTTCCTGCCAGTCGAAGAACTTATCGAGATAAATGTAGGTCGTGAAATGCAAGCAGACATAGAGAAATGCGAAAAGCCCGAGCATACGGCGAAATCTTTGGAGAGAACTCCATCCTGTAATCCTCCTCAGCGGAGTGACAGATAACGTCATAACGAGAAGTCGAAGAGTCCACACTCCCGTTTCGTTTGTGATATCACTGATGGGATTGGCACTGAGATTATCAGTGAATGCGTTATAGGCCAGCAATCCGAGGGGAAGCAGACAGAGGATGAACACCATCGGCTTGAACACGACGCGAACCCAATCCGTTCTTCTCTCACCCATCAGAAGTATTTCCTCAAATCCATACCTGAATAGAGGCTCGCGACCTGATCTCCATAACCATTGAACAGCAGAGTCTTGCGTTTGAAAAACTCACCGATTCTCCGCTCAGTTTTCTGGCTCCACCGAGGATGATCGACTTCAGGATTTACGTTGGAATAGAATCCATATTCATTCGGAGCCGCCTCATTCCACGCTGTCAACGGCTGATCCTCGATAAACCGGATTCGAACGATGGATTTGCAGCACTTGAAACCATATTTCCAAGGGATGACTGTGCGCAGCGGAGCTCCGTTCTGATTCGGGAGTGTCTTTCCGTACAGTCCGGTTGCCATAAATGCCAATGGATTCATCGCCTCATCCAACCTCAAGCCCTCGCGGTACGGCCAATCAAGATATGATCTCCGCTGGCCGGGCATCTGGTTGGGATCAAGAAGTGTCGTGAATTCCACATATTTCGCTTTTGATGAGGGCTCCAACTTCTTAATCAAATCTGCCAAGGGAAATCCGTGCCATGGAATTACCATCGACCAGCCTTCAACGCACCGATGGCGATAAATCCGGTCTTCCATCGTATGGTTCTTCAAGAGGTCTTCCAGATTGTAATTTCCGGTGTGTTTCACTTCGCCTTCAACGGAGACTTTCCAAGGACTTGTTTTGAAATCCTTTGAGTATTCGGCGGGATCGCTTTTGTCAGTACCGAATTCGTAGAAGTTGTTGTATGTCGTGATGTCTTTGTACGTATTCACTTCTTCGTCCGTGTCGTATGGACCCTTCTTTCCTTTCGGCCATCGATCCTGGGAATCTGCCAGCAGACCATCTGGTAGTACCGCACCTGCAGCAACTGTAACTACCGCCACAGACGCAGCGCGAATAAATTCTCTGCGACTTTGATAGAGATTCTCATCGGTTATTTCCGACGATTTGATATCGTCTGCTAACTTGATTAGCATACCACTCCTCCTTCACAATTCTCGGACAAAAAAAACTCTGGCTACCTTCGGGCGATTGTAAGATGTCCGGCTACACTTTCTCCTGCTTCCACCAGCGATCGACCACTTCATTGATTTTGGTTCGCGCCTCACTCTTCTTCCATTTCTCATAGAACTTAATGTCTGCGCTCTCCGGTTCCGGGTTTGGATAATCGATTTGGACTCTGAGCGGCATCGAAATTGCTTCACCGACGATCAATGCTTCACCTTGACGAAGAGCAGGCAGGACATCAACAAGTCCGGCGAAGCTGTCGGGCACCAACTTTCTGACATAATTTTGGTCGAGAGGGTTCGTAAGGCGGAGGATGACGAAGTTATTGCATTGGGAGAGGATGGTTTCAGAAACTTCCACGGGACGTTGACTCACGACCATGCAGCTCACACCGTATTTTCTGCCTTCCTTGGCTATCCGTTCGACAGTTCTTCTTGCCGCTCCCGATCCTGCACCGACCCCGGTGCTGGGCAGGTAGTTGTGCGCCTCTTCGAACACGAGGAGGATTGGAAAGTCCCGCCGGTTCGAATTCCAAAAATTAAAATCAAAGATCATTCGAGCAAGCAGTGATACGATGGTGTTGACGACATCGAAGGGCACGCCGCTGAGGTCCAGCACCGTCACTTGGGCCGAACCGTCGGCACCAAGAATCTTGGACAACAGCTCTATCATCGTCGATGACTTGATATATGTTTTCGGTCTGAATACAAAACCATAACGTGGATCATTCAGTTTGCCGTCTAGCCGAACAAGGAAGCGGGTAAATTTTCCGTAAAACGGTCCTTCTTTGGGTGTCGAAAGTCCGGCAGTTATTTTCTCGGTATCAAGGTACTGCATGCGGGCACGCACTTCCGCGAGGTCAAAGTACACTGGTGTGTCGACAGTTATGATACTGGACATTTCCGGATTCTTCCCTTTCTTGGACCCGACAATCAAATCCTTGAAGACGGTAATTTGGCTCGCAGCATTTTCGTCGTTCTCATCGATGAACGTTTCGCGCAATTCCTCAAAATTCATCAGCCAATACGGCAATTCGAAATCCGCGATTGCGATATGGTTGCATTTTCCCTCAAAAGCTTTTGCATACTCGTTGTGGATGTCGAGGATGATGATATTCGTATCCGGATAGGTTGCCACTTTCTGGAGAATTGAGGCGACGGTGCAGGATTTTCCGGATCCGCTTGATCCCAGAACCGCAATGTGTTTACCGAAGAATTTGTTCGCATCCAGGTACGCCCGCTGCGTCTCGAAGAGGGAGAGATTGCCAACGGAAAATCCGTAGCGTTGATACACCGAAAATGCAACAGCCAGATCTGTATCTTCGGCTATGTACACCGGCGTATCGATTGTTGGAGATACGGAAACACCACGTTCGTATTTTCCTCCCTTGACCGTACCGACGAGCGTCACGAGGAGGTGGAATCCCTGCGTCGCCTTGCCGTTTGCAACGACATCTTCTTTCTTCATTTCAACGCACATGCCCACGAGCACAAGATTTCCCATCGGAATCAAGACATACGTGCTGAGCTGACCGATATAGTATGTTTTCCCATTCAGTTCCCTCTTCAATGAGGTAATATTGGGATCGAGAAGCACAGTCAGTCCGGCGCTGTTAATCGAAGAGATGGTGCCTATCAATTTTTGTTCTATCATGGTATTGTGATCCTAAGAAATGATGGATTGAGCAGCTTTGATATTCAAGATTTATGATTGAAAACGGAGTTCGGTTTACGTCCGTTTGACCACGACGATCGATTTATCATCGGAATATTCGTCTGAATCCTGAGTAAACTGGTTCACCTCATTCAAGGTGGATTCACAAATCTCTTTGGCAGTGTGCTTATGAAGCGATACAAGACTTTGTTCAATCCGTTTTTCGCCAAAAACTTTTCCATCCGACCCGCGGGCTTCACTGACCCCGTCCGTATACATCAGGCACACGTCACCTTTTTGAAGATAAGTATTTTCCACTCTAAAATTTTCTTCCGGGAACGGTCCAAGAATCTGACCGGTAGGTTCCAGAACCTCCACCGTGTTGGCACTGGCGTGATACACCATGGGACTGTTGTGACCGGCGTTTGAATACAGAAGAAGGCCTTTCTTGTTGTCGGACAATTCGGCGTAGAACATCGAGACAAACTGTTCCTCAGCAAAAGCCCTGTTGACGATTTTGTTAATGCGCGAAATCAAAGAACTAATCTTCGTGTGATAGGAGGTGCCCATGCGAAGCGCACCTACTACGTAAAGAGCCTGTGAGGCGGCCCGGAAACCTTTACTCGCTGCGTCTCCGATGACAATACCCAGTCTGTCTTTCTCAGAATCGGTGTACAGATAATCAAAGAAATCACCCCCCACAATCCGGTCGGGTTGGGATATTCCATAGATTTCATAATCGAAAAACGTGAATGCTGACTCCGGGAGGATGTTAAGTTGAATCTCTCGTGCTTTGTCAATGTCCATCTCCAGGAGCTTTGCTTTCCGTTCAATCCCCCTGCTGCGAAGAACCGACGACGCGGCAAGACTGATGATATTCAGATCAGCCTGAAGAGTCTGGTCGAGAAAATCTGAGTTAAAAGCAAGAACATACTGGTAGACAAAACCGTTTTTCCATTGAAGTTTTTCACCAACTCCCGTAGCCGAATACTTGGCGATCCCCTTTTTACGAAGGTACTTGTCGGTCTCGTGGGCAATTATGGTGCGCTGTTCCGCGAGAGCCTGAAACATCGGGTATTGTGCCACCGGTATTTTATATCCGATCTCTACCTTCTCGATAACTCCAATCTGATGTACCAGCCGATACGATTGACTGGATTGTTCGTATTGCCAGATCCTGCCCCCTTTGATGCTGATGTTTTCATCCTTCACAATTTCGTTGAGAATATGTTTAAGAACTTCCTTATCCGTCTTGAAATGTTCGGAGGCAAAGCTTTCAATAGTTCTATAGAGTCGACGTAAATTCATTTGTCTAAGTCTTATTCCTGGAGATACAAGTTATGAAATAGCAAAAGGTGAGAAATGGAATTCTGGAATCGTACCGAATGAACCTGCTGGCCCCCTCATGGCTAAAACTTACATCCGAAAGTGAAATGATGATAATTGAAAAACGAGAGAAAATCAACGAGTGGGTTCCATGGATTGAACGTTGGCAACGATGAAACTCATCACACACTTCGGACACACGCTGAACGTTCCAAGGGTCTTGCCTGAAATCACTCAGCCTCACAGGAGCGGACAATTCCTTGTGGTCGGGAATCTCAACGTTGCGATCAGGTCGAAGAGAAGACACTATTTGTTCACGACCAGACAACCTGCCATGATATCGTGCAACGCCTGTTTCTTTTCCGTGAAACCCGCCATAATGAAACCAATATTCAGGATCATTCCAGAAACTATCTTGCCAAAATATCGACCCGTTGCCTTGCCAAAGGATATTCTGTTACCGTCGAGATCCGTCACTTTGATTCCTAGCGCCATCTTTCCCAACGTTCCCTGGTTCGCCGACGCTTCCATCAGAGCAAAGTACAACCATCCTGCAATAATCAACGCGAGAATTGCCGTTGCGATCGCGGCTGCCGCGGCGACGACCAGTGCAACGGTGGATTCCATGTCATCCGAGAGTAAAGAAAGGAAACTAAGACCGAACATGGCACCGATAAACAAAATAATGGTGAAACCCACTGCAGAGAGTACGATGTCATCGATGATGTACGCAACAAACCGCTTCCAAAACCCTGCGTAGGAGACGTTGGTTGTTTCCATACTGATTCCTCCTGACGAATGGTGAAGATGCAGTGCCTACTGTGAATTGGTGCGATAGAATGCAATAAGGTCAGTGTTCTGAGGCTTTCCACCCAGCTGGCGGATCATCGTCACAACCTGACCCCGATGATACGAAGCATGGTTCACTTTGTGCATCAACTGCTGGTACAGAGGCTGAGAATGCTGATTCCCTTTTGAATCTTTGTACGAGGCTTCCATCCGAAGCCGGGCATCATCGAGTGTTGTCAGGTATCGAGCAATTTCTGCCCTGTAGGATTTCCATTTCTCATATAAGCTCGCCAGTGTCGGAAGCTGTTCGATCGTCATCAATCCGGACGGCGAATTCCCGTTCCATCGCTCCAGCCATATCCAGTCGGCAGCGCACATATGAATCAACGTTCCCTGGATACCGCCGTGACTGGACTTAAGATCGCGACTGAACTGTTCTGGTGTAAGCGCCGAAACCGATTCCAGTGTCCGATTGGTAGCCCATTCGTCAAACGAGAATAGTTCCTGAATTACTTTGAGAGTCATGGATTTTCCTTTCCTCTTCGTCAGATCCAGAGTATAAGTGTCTACAACTATGCCTCAAGAACTTTGAGACCTTCAGTGCAGTTCGTGCACATATCGATATTTTTCCGACCGCGAAGAATTGCCTGACGAAAATTAGTATACTTTTTCGAATGCCATATATCACGGAACGATTCATTCGAGGTGTCGCCCATCTGATACTTGGCGTGTTTATCGAAGCAGCACGGGACGACACGGTTGTCCCACGTTACCGATGCCGTATGCCATAAGAACCAACAATGATTCGCAAGATCTGATTTAATATGATAGTGTCCGTCAGCACCCTTCTCATAACGGCTCAGCTGTTCGTTGTGCGGCATCAACTCGTTGCCGTTTTCTGGATTGTAGATCTGCGCCGTCTTGATTGATATTTCGTCCACTCCCAGTTCTTTGCCAAGTTTCTTGATATCCTCGATCTGGTGTTCGTTGTGCGAAAAAACGATGAACTGAAAAACGATATACGGATTTCTTTTCCCCAGCTTTTTTTTCCATTCGATAAGACGTTTTGTCCCTTCGATGACTTTGGAAAGCCTCCCGCGAACACGATATTTTTCAAACACTTCCTGCGTCGTACCGTCGATCGAAATAATGACTTTCGTCAGCCCAGCCTCTATTGTCTTGCGACAGTTTTCATCCGTTAAGAAATGGGCATTGGTGCTGATCTCGCTGAAGAGGTTCTTCGAAGATGCGTATTCCACCATTTCGAAGAATTTTGGACTCAAGTATGATTCTCCCTGGAAGTACAATTGGACGAGAAAACTGTCTTTTGCGAGCTCATCGACTGTCTTCTTGTAAGCTCGAGTGTCATCGACCATCCCTTCAGGTCGGGCTAATTCGCGCGTACCCGTTGGACATTGCGGACATCGCAGATTGCAGTAGTTCGTCGGTTCGTACAGTAGATAGATCGGCAAACCCCACACGACCGGCCGCTTCAGGATTTTGGAGACATAAAAACTGGAAACGACTTTGGCGTAATTCCAGACTCTTCTCGGAGTCACGACGGGAAGGACATAAGAGATTTCTTTCCAAGTCGTCTTCATAGCACTCTACACATATTCAAACGTCGGCACACCATCCTAGTTCACTCTCTTTCTTAGTTCTGATAGTTTTTCGAGGGCTTCGAGAGGAGTCATTTTGTCGATCTCGAGTCCTCGTATCTCATTCCTTAATGCGTCATCTTTCATTTCGAACATGGTCATTTGGATGTCGTCGTCCCCAATGCGGGTTCGTTCCGACCGCTTGCCTTCACCGCTCAACGTCAATTCCGACCCTTCGAGGTTCTTGAGTATTTTCTTCGCGCGGTCTGTAACCTCTTCCGGCAATCCTGCCATCTGTGCAACCTGGATGCCATAGGAATGATCCGCAAATCCGGGGACCACTTTATGAAGGAATATCACTTTGTCTCCGTATTCCCGTACATCGACTTTGTAGTTCTTGACACGAGGGAAATGTTCAGCAAGCTCGTTCAATTCATGATAGTGCGTCGCGAACAACGTCTTCGCGCCAATTCGTTGATGAAGATATTCTGTGAGCGCCCACGCAATGCTGATGCCATCGAACGTGCTTGTCCCTCTCCCGACCTCATCCAACAGGATCAGGCTGTCGTGCGTGGCTGTATTGACAATATTCGCCGCTTCGTGCATCTCGACGAGAAAGGTGCTTTCCCCGGATGCGATGTTGTCGCTTGCGCCCACACGTGTGTAAATTCGATCCACAATCCCAATTCTTGCAGCGGATGCAGGTACAAAACTCCCAATCTGGGCGAGCAGGACTATGAGTCCAACCTGTCGTAAATAACTCGATTTACCACTCATGTTTGGTCCGGTGAGGATCAAAATAAGATCCTTCTCAGTATCCATGAAGGTATCGTTCGGTGTGCACGGCTCCCCAGGAGGAAGGAGTTTTTCGATGACCGGATGTCTACCCTCTTTGATTTCGATGATACGCGAATTGTCCACTTGAGGACAGACGTAATGATTCGCTACAGCAACTTCGGCGAGCGACACGTAGCAGTCCAGCACGCCGATCAGTTCCGCATTATTCTGAACCTCGCCAGCGTGATCCGCAATGAGGATCCTCAGATCATTGAACAATTTCGTTTCCAATGCAAGTATCTTTTCTTCCGCATGAAGAATCTTCTCCTCATATTCCTTCAACTCAGGCGTTATGTACCGTTCGGCATTCGCGAGAGTCTGCTTGCGAATATAATCTCCCGGCACTTTGTCTTTGTGAGTATTCGTGATCTCGATATAGTATCCGAATACATTATTGTAGCTGATTTTCAGCGACGTAATGCCGGTCCTCTGTCGTTCCCGTTGTTGTTGCGCTGCAATCCACTCCTTGGCGCCGGATGCGAGCAACCGAAGCTCATCCAATTCCACACTGTATCCTTTTCGGATCACTCCGCCATCTGTCAATGAAAGAGGCAATTCATCAGAAAGAGCTTGTTGAACGACACCGATAATTTCCTGCATCGGATCCAAACTACTGCTCAATGTTCTCAGCGGAGCAGTTTTTGCTGAATTCAAATGGCTTTTCAACGGGCCGACGTGCATGAGAAATTCTTTGAGTTGATTCACTTCTCGCGGGTTCGCACGCGCAGTTGCAATTCTGGCGATGAGACGTGACAAATCGCCAATATGACTCAGTTCATTCTTAATAGTCCTTCGAGTGGCATCAACGCTTACAAGTTCCCCAATCGCCGTAAGGCGCAGTTGGATAGGCTCAAGCCTCTTGGAAGGACGGTTTA
>CAZOIM010000060.1:0-14777 GCA_964579855.1 uncultured Ignavibacteriaceae bacterium
CTATGCTAAAATACTGGCTCTTCTTGACTTCATTTAAAAACAATCGAGAAGTACCGTTGATGGTCTAGCCCGTACACCTTCTTTCTCAAATCGATTCCACCATTCGTTCTTCATATATCCATCAGAAAAAGATCTTGAAATTTTCCATACGGATTTGGATCTCTGGAATGTGTCGATAGCATCAAGGATCTTTTCTCGTCGATGGAGGCATAATTGTAACTATTTCCCTTGCATTCTGCTGTCATCCTTAGTACAATCATGCCCCTCGGTGAAGGACGAACCTCAGGTTGATAATTTGTGGATAACCTTTTCGTTCATCGAGGGCAATCTTCGGCCTTGTTTCTAGACGGATTCTGACGGTAAGTAAGATGTGGACAAGTATGTTTTTTGTTAAGCTAACCGCTCCCGTACAAATGGTTTTTCTTCCCTTACCTAATGTTGATAACTTCCCCAAGCTCTTTAACCATTGAAACACAACAATGGTGCAATGTGTATAACTTTGTTAATAATTCTCTTCAAGCGGCCAGGTATAGATAGCATCGTGTAATCATGGAAACCGACTCGCTTCTCGTTGCTCAAGCTCAAATAGAAACAAGCCATGTTCAAATCTGGGATGGCTGTCTTGCTCTGATCCGCGATCAGGTCTCGACGTTAAGTTTCAAAACCTGGTTCCAGCCAATAGTTCCGATAAAGCTCGTCGGTAGCGAGCTTACCATTCAGGTTCCGAGTCAATTCTTTTACGACTGGGTGGAAGAACACTACAACACGCTAATTCGCAACACCATTGTTTCCATTCTCGGACAGAGTGCGAAACTTTACTATTCAATTGCTTCCGAAGAGCGTCAAGAGGAGCTCTTTCCCCTTGAACAGGCTGCCTCATCTACCCCCGCACCAGTACAGTACGCGCCCTTTTCGCCACATATTTTACTGCGGGCAGAGCACCTCCCACAGGACCAAAGCAATCTCAACCCTCGTTACAACTTTGAGAATTTTATAAAAGGCGACAGTAATCAATTGGCGCGCGCGGCTGCTATGGCTGTAGCAAACAACCCCGGGGGCACATCGTTTAATCCGCTAGTCATTTACGGTGGGACCGGCTTGGGCAAAACACATCTTATGCACGCCCTGGCAAACCATGCTGTTGCTTCGGGGAAAGCAAAACGCGTTGTTTACGCCTCGAGCGAGAAGTTCACGGTCGATTTTGTCGAAGCCATACAAACCGACAAGGTAACAGAATTCTCCAATTTCTACAGAAGCATGGACCTCCTTGTTGTTGACGATATCCAATTCTTCGCTGGAAAGGAAAAAACGCAGGACAATTTCTTTCATACTTTTAATACCCTCTACCAGCTTGGCAAGCAAATTGTTCTCTCGTCCGACGTTCCTCCTAAAGAATTGAAAGGATTGGATGAACGTCTTATTTCGCGTTTCCAGTGCGGTCTGACCGCCGACATACAACCCCCCGATCTTGAAACACGCATTGCAATCCTTCAAAAGAAAAGCGAAGAAAACAGCCTCGAGCTCCCGCAAGAGGTTCTTGAGTTTATTGCGGCCAACGTAACCAACAACATACGCGAACTTGAAGGGTGTCTTATTAGTTTATTGGCCCGCGCATCCCTTGAAAATCGCGAAATCAATATTGATCTGGCGCGCGACGTTTTGCGTGTCGTGGTGAACGAGGTGCGCACACCCATTACCATAGAACAGATTCAACGTTCGGTCTGTGAGTTCTTCGACATTCCAGAGGATCTTCTTCGCGCTAAGACAAGGAAACAAGAGGTTGTCGCTGCTCGCCAGGTAGCGATGTTCCTTGCAAAGGATCTCACCAATGCCTCCTTAAAGACCATCGGTTTGCATTTTGGGGGCAGAGACCACAGCACCGTCATTCATGCTTACCAGGCAGTTGAAGATAGGACTAAAACCGACTCACAGTTTCGGCAGAACATTGAACACTTGAAACGTAAGTTGGAACTCAGTAGCAGATAATACGATGTGATCTTTATATTGAGGCCAGCGCATGCATTGCGCTGGCTTTGTTGTTTTTGATCATCGGTTGATAACAAGTGTGAATTTCTGTTCATAAGCGTTCTTCTGCTGTGTGTAACTCAAGGTGTTCCAGCGTCACACGCAAAATACTGTGCGATTGTGGACAGGTTTTCTACTTACCAACAACGAACGAAGAGTCACCACCACACTTATATTTCGTTTTTCCTCACCAATTTTCATTATTCTTTTGCCGTGAGAACTGTTATCAACATTTCAACACCCTTTATAATAAGTGTTGTACTTATCTAAATACCTTATTATAACACATCATAACTCCTTGTAATTTAATATGTTATGCTGATTTTGACGTTTGGAATTCGCATCAATATTTCGTAAATTCAATGGCTTGGACACACACAGCACTTCGACTCGGAGGACCCAAAAATGAAATTTACAGTCGCTTGTAGTGAGTTACAAAAGGCGCTAACAAAAGTCAGCGGCGTCGTCCCGTCTAAATCAACCCTGCCCATCCTGGAAAATATTCTCTTCCAGTTGGCGAAGAACCAGTTGCGATTAATAGCCACAGATCTTGAAGTCTCCATTACAGCCTCTCTTGAGGTAAAGGGATCTGAGGATGGAATAATTGCGGTGCCGGCAAAACGAGTCATGGAGACCATTCGCGCTCTTCCAGACGTTCAACTTGTCTTTCAGGCTGAGGCAGGGACAAATAAGATCAAAATGATCACGGAAAGCGGCGAATACAATCTCGTTGGGGAATCAAGCGAAGAATTTCCGGCAATTCCACAATTCAAAAGCGACGACCAACTTGCGTTGAACAGTACACTTTTCCGCTCAATGATCAATAGAACCATCTTTTCGGTCAGCAGTGATGAATTACGGCCGGCAATGACCGGCGTGCTTGTTCAGCTTCACGGCCCGGAAATGCGGGTAGTTGCAACCGACGGACACCGCCTTGTGAGGATCAACTATACCGGACAGACTAAGTCGAAGATCAAGAAGGAACTCATTATTCCTGCAAAAGCACTTACGCTGCTTGCACGTTCAACCGAAGAAGGGGATAGCACGATCAGCGTGGATTCAACGCACATCCAGTTCTCGTTTGGTAACACAACGTTAACGTCACGGCTCATTGATGAAACGTATCCGAATTACGAATCGGTCATCCCGCTGGATAACGACAAGAAACTCTCCGTCAGCCGCGATCTTTTACTAGCGTCTGTCCGAAGAGTCGCGCTCTACTCCAGCTCCACAACACATCAGGTTCGGCTCTCTGTTAAGAAAAACGAGATGAAAATTGCAGCAGAAGACGTCGATTTCGGAGGCGAAGCGAGAGAAAAAATCGTTTGTTCCTATTCGGGTGACGAGCTAGAGATTGGGTTCAATGCCACGTATGTCATCGACATTCTCTCTCACATTGACACACCAGAAGTCGTGTTTAATTTCAGCAGTTCTGTGCGGGCTGCAATCATCACCCCCGCCAACCAGCGCGAGAACGAAGATGTTCTTATGCTTGTGATGCCAATGAGGCTGAATGGTTAGATCGAAACCCCATCAACACAAAAGACCTTCGATAGCCCCGATCCATCGGGGCTTTCGTGTTCTCGCTAAGCCAACCAGCAATGAAGTTTAGGGACGTGCAACTTCAGACGTTTCGAAACCATGTAGCAACTAAGTTGAAGTGTGCCCCTGGACGCAATGTTTTCTTCGGCAACAACGGCGAAGGTAAAACCAACATCCTCGAAGCGATTTCTTATCTTTGCCTGACGAAGAGTTTTTATGCGTCAAGTGATTCAACAGCGGTTCAATTTGGAGAATCGGGTTTCGCGGTCTCTGCAAACGCGGTCTCCGATATTGACGTTTCATACCGGATCGACGTTTCCTACATCAAAGAGGCGAAGGAAAAAAGAATCGCAATCAACAACGGTATCATTGATGACAAACCGTCGGTCATTGGAATGTTTCCGGTGGTGGTTCTTTCCCCGGAAAATGCCAATGTAACCTCGGGGACGCCCGCCGACAGGCGTAGGTTTATCGATGTCGTAATCTCACAGTCAAACAAGACCTACCTTCAAGACCTGATAGAATATCGGAGGATATTGCGACAGAGAAACAGGGTCTTGTTTGAAGCGAAGGCGGGGCAACGTGTCTCTCAGGACCTCCTGGAACCGTGGAACGAAAATCTTATCAAGCGCGGTTCGCAAATATCACAGCGACGGGCTCAATTCGTGCGCGAGTTCTCGCCATACCTTGTTGATGCGTACACGACGATTGCGGGGAGCGAGGAGCAACCATCCATTGTGTACGACTCAAGTATCAAATTTGATCCCTTGCGTTCTCCAGAGCAGATCCAATCAGTCTTTCGCCGGGAGCTTGAGGAGCAACGTGTGGAGGAACAGAAACTCGGTACGACATTGGTTGGTCCACACAAAGATGAACTTGTTTTCGAAATCAACGGCCTGGGAATAAAAGCGTTTGCATCCCAGGGACAGCATAAGACATTTCTTGTTGCGCTGAAAATCGCGGAGTTCTACTTTCTCCGCGAGCGATGTCAGGAGACCCCCGTCCTGCTGCTGGACGATGTATTCAGCGAATTGGACGAACCGCGCTCGGAGAAACTTCTTACGTTGACTGCGAATCTTGGGCAAACATTTATTACCGCGACAGACGAACAGCGTTTCACCTCGGTATCAAACCGGGAAAACGGTTTGGCGAAGTATTATGTCTGCAAGGGGAAGGTGACTTTTGCGAAGCCGGAAACCTTCAGAAATTAGGGATGTTGGAAGCTCAATTCAGCAACTCGTTGACGAGCTTGGCATCCGACAGAAAATTGCAGAATATGATGCCGTCCTGCAGTGGGAATCGCTCGTAGGGGAACACATCGCGAAGGCTGCTTCTGCTGTTAAAATCGTGAAGGGTGTCCTCTTCGTGAAGGTAAAAAGTAGTGCCTGGAGAAACGAATTGAGCATGCGCAAGGACGAAATTCTGAGCACGCTCAACACAGCACTCGGCGCGAAAGTCGTCAAGGACATTAGATTTCAATAATCGGTTAAAGGAATATGGGCAGAAACGGTCATAAGGAAACATCAAAAGAGACAAACGCGGCTACAAAAAACGGCAGCGCCTCGTACACGGCCGATGATATCACCGTATTAAAGGGTCTTGAAGCAGTCCGCCGGCGTCCGGCAATGTACATTGGCGACATCAGCGCACGCGGATTGCACCATCTCGTCTATGAGGTCGTCGACAATTCAATCGACGAAGCGCTCGCAGGTTATTGCAAGAACATCATTGTGAGCATCAACGAAGATGGATCCATCACCGTGGATGACGATGGACGCGGCATCCCGACCGAAATTAATTCCCAGGAAAAAAAGTCCGCGCTGGAAATTGTGATGACGATGCTTCACGCGGGAGGCAAGTTCGACAAGAACTCCTATAAAGTCTCCGGCGGACTTCATGGTGTGGGTGTTTCGGTTGTGAACGCCCTAAGCGAATGGCTCGAAGTGGAAGTTTACAGGGACGGAAAGATCTTCTTTCAGAAATATAAAAAGGGGGATCCTGTTTCGCCGGTAAAAATGACGGGCAAGACCGAAAAGGGAAAGACCGGAACGAAAGTATCATTCTTGCCGGATGGATCGATTTTCAAAAACCGCGTATTCAAATTCGAAACCGTAGCAGAACGACTTCGCGAGCTCGCATTTTTGAATCCTGAAGTGACGATTATCATATCGGATCTCCGTGGAAAAACGAAACAAGAGGAAACATTTCACTTCAAGGGTGGCCTCGTAGAATTTGTGCGTTACATTGACTCGACGCGTCCGTCGATCATGAAAAAAGTTTGCTACACAAAGGGAGAAGCCAAGGACGAATCAAACCGTGCCGTTGAAGTTGAGGTCGCGTTTCAATACAACGACCAGTACAATGAAAACGTTTTTTCCTACGTCAACAACATTCATACGCACGAAGGCGGGACACATCTCGTGGGATTCCGCACAGCGCTGACGCGAACGCTCAACAACTACGCATCAAAAAATGGTTACACAAAAGAGGGGGGCATTCAGCTCACCGGCGATGATTTTCGCGAAGGCCTGACCGCGGTGCTCAGCGTGAAAGTCGCCGAACCGCAGTTCGAAGGACAAACGAAGACAAAGCTCGGCAATAGCGAAGTTAAAAGCATTGTGGAATCGATTGTGGGACCGCAGTTCTCCGACTGGCTGGAAACGAATTCTCCGGACGGTCGCAGAATTATCGAAAAGTGCTTGCGCGCAGCTGAGGCTCGTGAGGCGGCCCGTAAAGCAAGGGACCTCACGCGACGTAAGAACGCTTTCGATTCTGCCGGACTCCCTGGGAAGCTTGCAGACTGCTCGATTAACGATCCGGAACATTGCGAACTCTACATCGTTGAAGGAGATTCTGCGGGAGGAAGTGCGAAGCAAGGACGCGACAGAAAATTCCAAGCCATTCTCCCGATGAAAGGAAAAATTCTTAACGTCGAGAAGGCGCGACTGCACAAAATCCTTGAAAACGAGGAAATTCGGGCTATTTTTACCGCCATTGGGGCTGGAGTTGGCGACACCTTCGATGCATCCAAAATACGATATGGAAAGATCATTGTGATGTGCGATGCGGACGTCGACGGCTCGCACATTCGCACGCTTTTGTTGACACTGTTCTTCCGCTATATGAAAGAAATCATCGAGCTTGGACATCTTTATATTGCCCAGCCACCGCTGTACAAATTGAAAAAGGGAAAGCAGGAACATTACGCGTTTGATGAAGACGAGCGGGATAGCATCATCGACCGCATCAAGAGCGAGAAGAAATCGGCGAAACCTGCGAAGGAAGAAAAAGCCGAGGAGGTTTCAACGGAACCACCGGAAGAGGGTGCGGTCGTGCGGCAGGACGGAATTATCATTTCGCGATTCAAAGGTTTGGGAGAAATGAATCCCGAACAGCTGTGGTCGACCACGATGAACCCCGAGACCAGGACCATTCTACAGGTATCCATTGAAAACGCTGCGGACGCGGACAGAACATTTTCAATCCTGATGGGTGACGAAGTTGAACCGCGGCGAGATTTTATCGAAAAGAACGCAAAGTACGTGCGGAACCTGGACGTCTAGACTCATCCCCGAAGAATTCGTAAGCAATAGCCCGAAGACCGACAAGAAAAGAAACGTATGGCGACACTCAACGAAAAAATAGTACCGGTTGATATCGAAGAGGAAATGAAAGGATCGTACATCGATTACTCGATGTCGGTCATTGTCGCGCGCGCACTCCCGGACGTGCGTGATGGGTTGAAGCCCGTTCATCGCAGAGTACTCTTTGGCATGAACGAACTTGGTCTTGCCAGCAACCGGGCATACAAGAAAAGCGCACGAATCGTCGGTGAAGTCCTTGGAAAATATCATCCACACGGCGATATGGCTGTGTACGACACGATGGTGCGCATGGCGCAGGAATTTTCGCTGCGCTATCGCCTCGTCGACGGCCAGGGAAACTTTGGTTCGGTTGACGGCGATTCTCCGGCTGCAATGCGGTATACCGAAGCCCGGCTCACGAGGATCTCTGAAGAAATGCTACGCGATCTCGAGAAGAACACGGTCGATTTCGCACCGAACTTTGACGATACACTGCAGGAGCCGAGAGTCCTCCCAGCACTCTTTCCCAATCTTCTCTGCAACGGTTCGAGCGGCATTGCCGTAGGCATGGCAACAAATATTCCCCCGCACAACCTCAGAGAAGTCATAGACGGATGCATTGCCTATATCAAGGATTCCGGCATCTCCAACGAAAAATTGATGAAGTTCATCATCGCTCCCGACTTCCCGACCGGGGGAATTATCTACGGTTATGAGGGAGTCAAAGACGCATACACGACGGGACGCGGACGAATCATCATCCGGGCAAAAGCTGCGATTGAAACCGGAAAAGGCGATAGACAAAGTATTATTGTCTCGGAGCTTCCGTATCAGGTCAACAAAGCAAATCTCATCGAGAAGATTGCCGATCTGGTTGGCGACAAAAAGCTCGACGACATCGCGAACGTGAACGACGAATCAGACCGTGATGGTATGAGGATCGTGATCGATCTCAAACGCGATGCGAATGCTGAAGTTGTGTTGAACAATCTGTATATGCACACGCAAATGCAGACGACGTTCGGCGTGATCATGCTTTCGCTCGTCGATGGTCGCCCGAAAGTTCTGACGCTGCGGGAAATGATCCAGCACTTCATTGAGCACCGCAACGAGGTGATCGTGCGCCGTGCGAAATATGAGCTCGATGAAGCCGAGAAGAGGGCGCACATCCTTGAAGGCTACATTATCGCGCTGGACAATATTGACGCCGTCATACAGCTCATCAAAAAGTCCAAGGATGTCCCGAGCGCTCAAGAAGGATTGATGAAGAAGTTTAAGCTGTCGGAGATCCAGGCGAAGGCAATCCTCGATATGCGGTTGCAGCGGTTGACGGGACTTGAGCGACAGAAGGTGGAAGACGAGTACAAGGAAGTCATCAAGCTGATCGAAAAACTCAAGTCAATACTGAAGAACAAGCAGCTTCAGATGAGAATTATCGAAGAAGAACTCACGGAGCTGAAGAACAAGTACGGCGACGACCGGAGAACGGAAATCGTCTACAAGGCTGAAGAGTTTAACATTGAAGACATGATTGCCGAGGAGGAAATGGTGATCACCATTTCCCACAGCGGGTTCATCAAACGGTTCCCGGTGAGCGGGTACCGGCGTCAATCACGGGGCGGCAGGGGCGTCACCGGGGCTGCAACGCGCGAAGACGATTTCCTCGAGCACATGTTCATTGCCAGCACGCACGAATACATCCTCTTTTTTACCCGCACGGGACGCTGTCACTGGCTGAAAGTTTTCGAAATTCCCGAAGGTGGCCGCACGACAAAGGGAAAATCGATCGACACGCTCATCTCGAAAGCCCCCGAAGAAACCATCACCGGTTTCATTGCGGTCAAAGAATTTGACGATAAACATTTCATCCTGATGGTTTCGACCCAGGGGATGATCAAGAAGGTGTCGTTGTCGGAATTCGGCAATCCACGCAAGGGAGGAATTGTCGCGGCGAACCTCAAGAAGGGGGACACGCTCAACGACACAAAATTAACAGACGGCACCCAGGACGTCATCATCGGCACGCAAGGCGGCATGGCGATCCGGTTTCACGAAAATGAAATCCGGGCAATGGGTCGAAGTGCCTCGGGTGTCCGGGGAATACGGTTGGGCAAGAACGACAAGGTCGTTGGCGTCGTTACGCTGCGAAGAAAAGACACCACGATACTTGTTGCAACTGAAAAGGGATTTGGAAAACGAAGTGAAGCAGAGGAGTACCGCATCAGTCACAGAGGCGGGAAGGGTATCAAGACGGTGAAGATATCCGACAAGACGGGACGCATGGTCGTTATCAAAGAGGTTGTCGATACGGATGATATCGTTATTGTCACCACCAACGGGATGGTCATCCGCCAAAATGCGGCGGCCATAAGAGTTGCCGGAAGAAACACGCAAGGAGTGCGTCTCATTCGTTTACAGGACGGGGATTCGGTTGCGGACATCGCCGCTGTTGTTGGTGAAGCGGAGGAAGAGAAGGAGCTGGAGAGAAAAGAAAGCGAGCGTGTTGCCAAGGCTAAACTGTCGAACAGTCAGAATGGCTCCAACGGAAAAAATGGCGCCAAGAAGACCGAACCCTTAGCCGACAACGCTGCGAAAAAAGAGGAGAAGCCGGCGCCCAAAGCCGTTCCCGGTAAACCACAAAAAGGATCAGATAAGAAATCGGAAGAAAAGAAAAGCGTAAAAGGAAAGCGAAAGAAAAAGAAATAGTCTGTCCGAATCACCTATCGCTGCGTCCCCGGAAAACTCCGGGGTACCGGTAATCAATAGCGTCGCCATTCGACATGATCCCCCGGTTTAACAGAATGCCTATCGCAAAAACCCGCGTTTACCTCCACAACATACAGCGCGGGACCGTTCGACGGGACTGAATCCTCAGAGTATGGTACCGTGTTCTTCTGTATGGTAACAATCTGCTTCTTAGCGTTCACGTAGATAATGTCGAGTGGCAAGATGCAATTCTTCATCCAAAACGACTGCTCACGCTCTTGAGGCATAATAAAGAGCATCGCGTGGTTCTCAGCCATCGAATCGCGATACATCAATCCCTGCATCCGCTTTGCGTCGTCATCAGCGATTTCAATGTCGACGGCGTAGAGAAGGTTGTCGCGTTTGTCGAGGAACCGAAGCTCACCCTGTTTGGTAAAGGCGACCGCGGATTTTGTTTGAAGCCGTTCGATCGATTGCGCGACCGGCTCAATTTTTTCGGTCTGTAAATTCTTACCGACAAAATAGACGAGAAGCAGGGCAACAAAAAAAACTCCCCCTGCGACGTATGGTTTGCTAGACGACTTTTTCGGCTTGTCGGCCCCAGGTTCCTGGTTTCGGTTCTTCTTATTAGACATAGGTTCCGTTGATCACGATGCTTGTACGTTCTGTCTAAGGTAGCAAGGAAGAGGAACATACTCAAATCGAAAAACGTCAATACTAAACCGAATCGTCATCAGGGAGAACTGAAATTTAATGGTCGATGGCCGGAGGTTCAGGTTGTTCGTGCCACAGACCACGCTTCTATGAGAGAACGAACAGCTCCTTGCCGGATGATTTATGGGGGTCGCGGGTTCAGAGAGGTTTTCGGGATAAAAATTCCGATATTGAATCGATAACGAAGCTTACTTCTGGAGATAGGTCAATGAATATTATGAAAACAACGCTGCTCATGGCGGCGCTCACCGTTCTGTTGGTACTGGTCGGCGGTTTCATCGGCGGCAATAATGGAATGATGTTTGCCTTTGTCTTTGCCCTTGTCATGAATTTCGGATCGTATTGGTTCAGCGACAAGATCGTGTTGGCCATGTATCACGCCAAAGAGATCACCGTCGATCAAAATCCAACAATCTTTGAGATTGTCCAGGACCTTTCGACGCGGGCAAGTCTGCCCATGCCCAGAATTTATATGATAGCCAGCGAGCAGCCGAACGCGTTTGCAACGGGTCGCGACCCGCAACACGCTGCGGTCGCGGTTACCGAGGGGATCATGAAGTTAATGCCGAAGAACGAGATCCGCGCCGTCATTGCCCACGAACTCGCCCACGTAAAACACCGGGATATCCTTATTGCATCCATCGCGGCAACCATAGCCGGCGCTATAACGATGCTTGCGAACATGGCACAATGGGCGATGATTTTTGGCGGTTTTGGCGGCCGGAATTCAAGAGACGACGAAGGAAGCAACCCCATTGCAGCCCTGATTATGATTATCGTTGCTCCCATTGCCGCAATGCTGGTTCAGATGGCGATTTCGCGATCCCGGGAGTTTGATGCCGATGAAGGGGGTGCGAAGATTTCGGGGGATCCGATGGCATTAGCCAACGCTCTTCGTCATCTTGAATCCGCGAAACAAGAAATACCGATGAGAGCCACTCCAGCGACGGCGCACATGTTTATCATTAACCCACTGACCGGAAAGTCGTTTATGAACATGTTCAGCACGCACCCGCCGATCGAAGACCGTATCGCGAGACTCGAGGAGATGTCGCGGGGGAAGGCAATAGGATAGTCAGCACAAGCAACAACTGAACACCGGCACGTATCATCCAGATCAGTGCCGGTTTTTTTATGACCATTCAACAAGAATTCTCTTTCGTCCACGTTCACGCACCCAACTGACTAGAGTTCTCGGGAAGAACAACCCAACCTTCTATTTCGACGCCGATTGCAATTCTGCAAAACAGTCGTACATTGACTGCAACTATTTTGTTCGAAAGCAGGGCATTACATTGGCGGAAACGAAAAAAAAACAGACCGAAGAATATCTTCTCGGCGTCAACAAGACCGAGCTGGAACGATTGCGTTTTCAGCACGGAGTCTGGAAGGAGAACACCGATTCGTTTCTCAATCGCCTGAAGATCCAAAAGGGATGGAAGTGTCTCGATGTCGGAGCCGGACCCGGATTTGTGTCCATGGATTTGCGACAGCGTGTCGGCGCAAAGGGTGAAGTGACCGCGTTGGAGCCGTCTGAATTCTACCTGGCTTGGCTCGCGAAACAGTCGGCGAAGAAGGGCTGGAAGAACATCAAGACGCTGCAGGGAACGGCCGAAACAACTGAACTGCCGAAAAATCACTACAACCTTATTTTCGTTCGCTGGGTCATAGCGTTTGTCCCCGATCCTGCCAAGTTCCTCCTCCCCCTCATCAATTCATTGAAAAAAGGAGGCACTCTGGCGATCATGGATTATTGGTATGAGGGCCTCTCGTTATACCCGCAAGGGGGAGCGTTCGATGGTGCTGCGCAGGCTGTTCGCAAGTACTACCATTCCGGCGGCGGTGATCCTTACGTCACGGGGAAGATTCCCGAACTCTTGCGCGCACAGAAGCTCAACGTCGTTGACTTTACGCCTACGCAGCTCGCCGGTGGACCCGACAGCGACATTATCGAGTGGGCGCACAGGTTCTTTGTTCCTCACCTGCCGCTCATGGCTGAAGCAGGGAACTGTACCAAAGAAGAAGCAGAAGCGATGGCGCAGGATTGGCTTGCGCATCGGAAGAATGCGAATACGATTTTCTTTACACCCATCGTTGTTCACATTGCAGGGAGAAAGCAGGGATGAAGAACCTCTCGGTTATTCTTTCACTTCTCATTGTCACCATCATGGCAAACGCCCAAGGACCTTCGATCCATTACACGCTTGGCATGTCCAAGCCGTATACCCATTTGCTTGAAGTCGAAGTGAACGTCGGAAAACTCGCTTCGTCGGACAAGGAACTCGATTTGATCATGCCGGCGTGGCGCAGCGGCCGGTACGTGATCTTTGACTTTTCGGGAGGTGTGCAGGAATTCTCAGCGGCGGATGAAAACGGTAAACCGCTGCAGTGGTCAAAAATTGACAAGGAAACGTGGCGGATCACCCGGGGGAAGGCTTCGGCAATCACCGCACGGTATCTCGTCTACGCGAATGAATTTAGCGACAGGACGCGGGGACTGAACGACGACCACGCTTTTGTCGATCCCGCAACGACGTTTATGTTCGTCAAGAAGTATCTGAACGGGCCTGTTACGTTGACCATCAACCCCTTCGGCAACTGGCACGCAACGACCGGTCTCGACCAGCTCAACGGAAAAGAAAACGATTTCACCGCACCAACCTATGAGTACTTCGCGGACTGTCCGATTGAAATCGGCAACCAGAACGATTTCGAATTTGACGTGGATGGGGTTTCCCACGACCTGATGATTGCCGGGCAGGGCAATTGGGACGAGAAGAAGATCATAACGGACCTCACCAAAATCGTGAGGGCCTACAGAACATTTTGGGGTCGTCTTCCCTATAAACGGTATGTCTTCATGTTCGAGATCTCCCCGAACGGAGGGGGTGGAACGGAACATATCAACTCCGCCATTATGCAAGTCCGGCCGTTCGTTTTCAGAAGTCCTGCCACCTACACGAGCTTCCTCGGACTTGTGACGCACGAGTTCTTTCATACGTGGAACGTCAAACAACTTCGGCCCAAAGGGATTACACCGTACGATTACACGAAAGAGGATTATGTAAACGAATTGTGGGTTGCCGAAGGGACAACGTCGTACTATGGGGAGTTGTTGCTGATGCGCATGGGATTCCTGGCCCGACAAGAATACCTCGACGGCATCGCCCGGAGTGTGCAGAATGACCGCATGAGGCCCGGCAACAAGGTGCAATCGATTACCGAATCGAGTTTCGATGCGTGGGTGAAATACTGGCGCGGCCGTCAGAATGCGTACAACGCCGAAAGCGATTACTACGACAAGGGTTCGCACGTGAGCCTTCTCCTTGACCTGGAGATCCGGCAATTGAGCAAGAATAAACACTCGCTGGATGATGTCATGCGGACGATGTTCGAGCGATTCCCTCTCGGCAAGGGATACACGGTGGACGACCTGCAAAAGGTGTGTGAGGAAATGGCCGGCGGGAGCCTCCAGCAATTCTTCGCAGACTATGTCCACGGAACGAAGCCCATACCGTGGGAAGAACTCCTCGGCAATGCCGGCCTGAAATTGCAGGCCAAAGATGTGGAACCGAAACCGTGGCTCGGCATAATGACGTTCGACCGGGACAACCAGGCACAGGTCTACAGCGTCATCGCCGGTTCCCCAGCGTACGATGCCGGCTTGAGTGTCGGCGATCAAGTTCTGGCATTGAATGGATACAGGGCACGCACGAACGACCTGACGAGTCGTATCGCTGAAATGAAAGCGGGAGACAAAATCGTGCTGACGGTATTTCGAGATGAAAAACTTCGTCGGTTTGATGTAATCTTGAGAAACCAGGAGACACCGAATTATTGGGTCACGAATATGGACAATCCTACGGACCTCCAAAAGTTGATTCGTGAGGATTGGCTGAGAACGACGTCGGCGACCGAACAAAAGTAAGAGACACTACCCGAAGTGTCCTTTCACCATTCGAGGGTCATCGCTCCGGACATGCACCCGCGGAGCGACAGAAAAGGAGTTCGCTATGATTCTTGTACTTCTTCCTCTTGTACTCATCGTTATTCTTATCGTACTCATTGCGAAGACAACCACCAACTCGACGAAAATCAGCAACCTCGAATGGGAAATTAAGAAACTCCACGACCTCGAGCGGCACGTCAATGAGTTGAGCGCAACTATTGATGTGCTGAAGACACAGATCGAAGAACCAAGACCGG
>CAZOIM010000060.1:14877-17983 GCA_964579855.1 uncultured Ignavibacteriaceae bacterium
GGATACCGGACACACAAACGGGACTTCAAGGTTTTTGCCCAGGGAATGACCGGGGCCGGAATCGCGATCCTCTATCTCTCGGTGTATGCCGCATTCAACTACTACCACCTTCTTCCTCAATGGGTCGCATTTGTCTTCATGTCCATCGTCACCCTTATCGCATTCCTGAATGGACTTTTTTATGATTCCCTTGCGGAAGGCGTCCTTGGCTGGGCCGGAGGATTCCTCACGCCGATTATGCTCAGCACCGGACACGCGAACGAAGCCGGATTGTTCACGTACGTGGTGCTCCTCGACGCCGGGCTGATTGCGATGGTGATTAAACGGGAGAAATGGGCGATCCTCGAACCGCTTGCGTTTATCGGAACGTGGCTGATGTATATCACGTGGCGAACCGAATTCTACGTCGAGGCGGATCTCTGGCTTACCGTTATGTTTGTCACCACATTCTGGTTGTTGTTCGTGGTACCCGATGTCCTCCGCTCGAGGAAATCGACTCCCGAGGAACGATTCAAACAGATCGTACCTTCGTTCAATGCGTTGTTCTATTTTCTCGCGGTGTATTTCCTGGTTGACGAGAACCATCACGCATGGATGGGGCTGATCACGCTCGTTATCGGTGTCGTATACTTCCTGATCTTCCTCGCGCAGCAACGGCGGAGCGGGCTCCGGAACGATGTGAAGATCCAATACACGCTGACGGCGGCGGCGATGGTGGTGATTGCGACAGCGATCCAATTCAACGATTTCAATACCGTTATTGTCTGGTCTCTCGAAGCGGCAATACTCATCTGGTGCAGCAAGGAATGGAACGAACGGTACATTCAAAATGCGGCGTTGGTTCTCTTCGGTTGCACGGTTTTGAAGCTGTTTGGAACCACGGGAGGGCTCGAGTTCTCCCCCATCCGGGAATTTACCCCAATCCTGACGCAACGGACGCTTGCGTTTGTGCTCCTTGCCACGGCGCTTGGCTTCGGCGCGTTTACGGTGGATCGTTCCGTTGAGGCCCGGGACAGGCACGTTTCGGACGGTCTCCATATAGCGTGGTGCGTTATCCTGTTCCTGCTTGCGTTGGCCGAAACGAACGACTTTTTCCGCCTCAGGATGCTGGATCAGAAGGGAACGATCCTCCAACGACTTGAATTCTACCGGATCATGACCTGCGCAGTCGTGTGGATTGTCCTTTCGCTGCCGATCACGTGGATGGGATTGAAGAAGAGTCTGCGGGTGGTGGCGATTTCCGGGCTCGTGTATGCTCTGTTTGCTGTCGTGTTCAGCGTCGTGCGGGGAATCGCCTACGATCCGATTGCAGAGTACACGCCGCTCTTCAACATACGGGCAATCACCCTTCTTCTTGTCCTCACCGGACTGTTACTGCATACGCAATTGATGCAAAAAGCATCCGGAGGTTTCGGTTTGCTGAAGAGGCTGCCCGGCTTTATGCAGATAGCAATGCTTGTTGTCATCTTCGTTTTGTTGACCGGAGAAACCAGAGATTTATTCCAGAAGGACATTGCGGCGATAATGCAGTCCGGATCGGGCTCTTCCCTGGAAATGCGGGAAGCGAGCCGGTTGAACAACCTTCAGCAAATGTGCCTCTCGGGTGTGTGGCTTCTGTACAGCGCCGTGCTGATGTCGGTTGGTCTCTGGCGCAAGCACCGCGGTCTTCGGGTAGCTGCGATTCTATTGTTCGGCATCACCATTCTCAAGATCTTCATCTATGACCTCTCGTTCCTCGAGACCCTTTACAGGATTTTCTCCTTCCTCACGCTTGGGGTTATTCTTATTGCTGTGTCGTTCGCCTACCAGAAATACAAGGATGTTATTGTTGGAGAGGTGTGACGGGATGCGGTGGGGGTATATCTTATGGAGACGTCACATCGTGACGTCTCTACGAGAGCAACAACAAACGACGAACAATCGGGTGAGGACAACAGCAAAAAGGAGGATATCGCATGAGAGACGTTGTGCACAACGTCTCTACGAGAACAACATCAACAACAAATCAGGCCAGGTTGAGGACTCTTCCGTAGACGACATCGAAACTGAAGCTTTTTGCCGTGGCGCGCGATTCGATGTATTCCGCAACCTTTTCCAACCGGGCGGGAATCGACAAGATCTTTTCCTGGGCTTTTCGTCCGATCTCGTTGAGATTGCTCAACATTTCTATATTCCAGAGGGAAATCAATCGTTCGATAATTTTCATGAATTCCCTCGGTCCGTAGATACCGGATCGTCGGACGACGTCTGCGTACTCGTTGAAATTCACGATGGAGATGCCGGGCATATCAATGCTTGGCATGATCGTGGCGGCTGAAGCGAGTGCGGCGTTTGGATCGCGCTGCAAAATTTCCTTGAAGATACTCATGTAGAACGCATAGTGCCGCGATTCATCCTGAGCAATTTTTTGCGTAATGGAATCGAGGAGCGGCTCCGTATTCACCGCAAGTTTTCCCGTGTTGAGATGGGACACCTGCGTGGCCTTTTCCTGGCACGTGGTATACACGAAAATCTTGTACGGATCTCCGGTCCAATCCGGGTTGAAGCCCGCACGGATGTAATTGAACTGGAGCCGTTCGAGGACCGAGAAATTGAGAAGGCGAGTGTCGCGGACGTAATCGCGCAGAATATTGCCGTGGCGGTCTTCCTCGGCAGTCCAAAGATTGTTCCACAGGTTCCAGAAGGTATGGCTTCCGAGGTTTTCGGCGATGAGTCGGTGGAAGTGGGGCAACCCTTCCTCGGTGAGGATGTTCAGGGCGAGGGCCACGCGGGCGTGGTCCGGGATGGCGCGTGCGCGGTCTCGAAGCTCCGCAAGTTTCTTTTCGTCGACGTAATTATCCTCGTCTGCGGGGAGCAAATCTGACGGGTACCACAACTCCCGCTTTGATTCGTGCTTGGCGATGAGGTCCTTAACGATGTCCTCGAGGTCTGCGAGGACTTCGAGCTTCGACGCAAATGAATTTGATATTTTTTCCAGTGGGTTCACTTCAGCGCAGATCCCAGGATGAATGATAGGAAGGACGGGGTAAACGGGGCTTCCCTTGCTGTTATAATGGTAATGACAACCCTAAAAAGAAACAACAACTATTTTCAAATATGAGAATGT
>CAZOIM010000061.1:0-10436 GCA_964579855.1 uncultured Ignavibacteriaceae bacterium
CCCCGTTGCAGTGTTCAATGCTTTCTGAAAGATTGCTGAACCGTCCAGAGACTTATACGTATCAAGGTCGAACCCAATGATCACGAATGCATAGAAGTCAAGAAAATCGGTCAAAGGATCGAAAGAATACTCGTCAAAGTATATTCGCTGATTGGGAACGTATGGAAACTCCCATTGGGAATCCTTAAGACGAAGTACTTGCGTCACGGAATCAGATACGTCGTTGCCAACGTATTTCGGTCGAGTACTGCCGATGACCACTTCTGCACGATAACGATTGGGACTGGTCACCTGGGTAAAGAAGATGTTCATGTATACATTAATCTTTTCCCCATAGAGATTTGCATCGGTAAAATGGGTACTGTTAAGATAACGTTCAATGTCCGATTTGAAACCGCGAAGATAGTCCCGGTCGCCGGAAGTGATGTTATCGGTATTCACAGTGATCTGACAATTCAGTTCCTGTGATCGAACAAAGGAAGATGAAACGCAAACGATTGTAAGAGCGAGTATGATCTTCTTCATGGCCAGTCTCTGATGGTGAATATGTGCTGAAAATATACCCAATTATAATGGCGTCATCAAGCAAAAAGACGGCAATGGATTCCACCTGATCGTGCGACTGGTTGTGCTTGAGCCGGGGATTCATAAACTTCAAGTGATTCTTATGAAAGCTCTCGCATTCTTCCTGGGTGTTCCTTTTCTCATTCTATCGGCTCACGAAAGCAACGGACGCGGAACGAAGGCAATTGCAGTAGCCAACGCATTTGTTGCTCTGTCTGATAATCCGTGGGCAGTCTCCTACAATCCTGCCGGCTTGGCGCAGATTCGTTCTCCGGTATTTGCCTCCTTTTATGTCCCGCAACAATTCGGTGTACCTGAACTGAAAACGATCGCAGCCTCGACTGCAATCCCTTTCAATTTCGGGACGGTTGGCGCATTCGTCGAACAATTCGGTTTTGATTTATACCGGACAACAAACATAGGGTTGGGTTGTGGTTTCGATCCCGTAGAGAGGATTTCCGTCGGCGCCACAATCGATGTCGAGGAGATTGAGATCGAGCGGTACGGAGTATCGCGTAATGTCACTCTCGACGTTGGTTTCCTCGGGAAGCCCTCCGCTAATCTGGCAATCGGGTTTTGCATCAAAAACGTAACTGCGGCGACGATAGGAACGTATCGGGAAAGGCTGCCTCAATATGTTCTCATGGGAGCGTCTTACTCCCCTTTCAAAGGATTCAGTTTGGTTGCAGAGTTGGAAAAAGACATCCAGTTTCCGCTTGTCGTCAAGGTGGGCATTGAGCAGAATGTTTTTGAGTTCCTGAGTCTCCGATGCGGCATTGCTGACAATCCGGATAAGTTCAGTGCGGGAATGGCAGTTCGATATGCATCCGTCGAATTCGGATATGCCGGTTATAGTCACCCCGATCTCGGATGGACACACCAAATTGAAGTAACAATACAATGGGACCGTTAGGTTTAATTCGTCGTTGGGCATTAGCAGTTTTGGGCCCAGTGTTCGCATTGCAAGCGGCAGGGCAGGGGATTCCGGACACAATCCGACACGATGTGGAAGAGGCCGTAGAATCGGCCCTGGAAAACAGTACGCGAGATGTTGAGGACTCTCAATACGCAGATGCGCTCATGCAATTGAGCACGACGCTTATCGATTTAAATTCCGCATCAGAGAGCGAATTCCGTCAAATCCCCGGAATCGATGCAATGCTAGCGTCCCGTATGGTTACGTACCGCAGTGAGCGCGGATTCAATTCGGTGGATGATTTGGTTTATGTCGAAGGAATGGATCGATCTCGATTTCTTCAGGTTCGCGGTTTTTTCACAGTCAAAACGAAGTCCGTGAATCAAGATGTGCCTTCGATTCATTACACTGGACGAACGATTCGGCGTCTGCAGAATCAATCCGGTTTTCTTGATGGATCCTATTCTGGGAGTCAGTATAAGATCTATAATAGAATAAGAACCCGGTATCCGGTTAGCTCCAATTTTTCAGTCGAAGCAGGGGGATTGACGGAAAAGGATCCTGGCGAGAAAAATATTGCAGACTTCTTCAGCGGTTATTTAAGCCTTTCAAATTCGACAAGATCGATGCGTTGTATCGTGGGTGACTTTGTTGTTGAAGCTGGTCAGGGATTGGCGTTCTGGCGATCATCGGGGACAACAAAAGGGACTGAGGTGATATCGAGTGTTATAAAGAATTCACGCGGACTTCAGCCGTATGCGTCTTCAGACGAGAACGGATTTCTTAGGGGAGCTGGCATCCAAATTCGGCTTGGGACTCTCGATGTGACCGCATTCTTGTCCAGTAAATCAATCAACGCAAATGTTACTCAGGACGGCAGCATTTCGAGTCTCGATGCCTCCGGTCTCTTCAGAACAGAGTTGGAGCAAAAAGCAAAATCAAGTTCGACAGAACGCATTATGGGCATGAGTCTTGAGACGAAATTGTTTGATGGATTCAAAATGGGCGTTCGAGGCTACAGCACGCGGTTCAATCGCCGTGTGTTACTTTCTTCGATCAACGGTTTCCAAGGGCAGCAAGCGTCGATGAGTAGCATCGATTTTGCCTACACGACAGCGAATATCGGATCTTTCGGTGAGGCAGCAATGGATCAAGCGAGATCGATTGCCGCAATCGGAGGGATCATTCTCCGGCCGGCGCCAACGCTCGACATTGCACTGATCATCCATTCTTATCCGCAGCAATTTGTTAGCCTTCATGGTTTTGGTTTTGGCGAGTCCGGTGGCGGTATACAAAATGAGGGAGGGGCGTACACTTCAGCGAGGTTGTCGCTTTTTGCCTGGCTCAATATCTCAGCGTATTATGATCAATTTGCGACCAGAGGCGCGAGCACCACGTCACCGCTGCCAACCAACGGGAATG
Source organism: uncultured Ignavibacteriaceae bacterium (assembly GCA_964579855.1). Lineage (GTDB taxonomy): Bacteria > Bacteroidota > Ignavibacteria > UBA10030 > UBA10030 > JADGQA01. The sequence goes on from CAZOIM010000061.1 coordinate 2,903, forward strand.
AATTCCTCGCCGTTCTCCAGTTGACATCTGGCGAAACTTCGTCGTTGCAGTTCCAGGTGAAACAACGAAATCTGGCAGACGATGAATTGTCCGTCGATACTTTTTCCAGATCCAACTCAGTCGTTGGCAGAAGGGTTCAGTCGAACTACAGGGGTTCCTTCGAATGGAGTCCATCTCCAATAATCCGATGGAAGGTCCGACTGGAACGTGTAGATGTGCATTACTCCATCTTCGGTTCGCCAGCCACGGGTCTACTGTTTTACCAGGACGTGCGATTGAAACCGAGGACGCACCTCAGCATCGATGGAAGAGTGGCTGTGTTTGACACCGATTCCTACGATTCACGCATTTATGAATACGAAAGCGAATTGCACGGAACCTTCGTCAATCCTGCTTTATATGGAAAAGGGATTCGCATGTATGTCCTTACACGGTATGACTTGGGATCATTCGAGGTATCTCTGAAATACTCGACGACTCTCAAACCGGGGACGAGGAGCCAGGGTTCCGGAACGAACGAAATCCAGGGGGATATGGACAATCAATTGAGTTTTCAGATCGATGTGGATATCTAAGTCTGGTTTCGCATCAGGTCCCCATCTTAGGTATCTCAACTTCGTGCAAACATTAGGATCCATTCGAGACATCCTACAAGTAAATGAACTATTTTACTTCCGCCATTGTTTTAAAAAAGTGCGTGTGCGCGGCATAGGGATAATGGAACCCTGATGCCTTTTTCACCACGGTAAACCATTCACTCATGAGGAGGATCGGAGATGAAGTTCGGACCAATTTTTTTTGCATTTGCTCTTATTGTTGGATTCGCGTCCAACCATGATCAACCCGTAAAGGTTGAGAACTTCACATTGGAAGACTATAACGGTGTAAAACATTCGCTTACGGATTACAGGAATTCAAAAGCAGTCGTCCTGATGTTTATTGCGACGCAATGCCCGGTATCGAACTCCTACAACGAGCGTATGAATGCTCTCTACAAAGATTACAGTGACAAACAAGTAGCATTCGTGGCAATCAATGCCAACAAATCTGAAAGTGTGGAAGAGATTAAGAACCACGCAAAGGAAAAGGGGTTTAAGTTTCCGATTCTTAAGGACTGGAAGAATATTGTTGCCGACAAATTGGGGGCCACGGTTACTCCAGAAATTTTTGTTCTGAATCCCGAACTTGAGCTGTTGTATCACGGTCGCATCGACAACTCCTCGAGAATTGACAAAGTAACCTCGAAAGACCTTCGGAATGTTCTTGATGAGATTCTAAGTTCAAAACCTGTTACTGTCAGTGGTACCAAAGCGTTTGGATGCACTATCAAGAAAGTGGACTAAATGGTTGCGCTGTTTGCTCTCAATCTCATTCTCGGTACCATCATTGTTTTCCCTCAACCGATGAACTTTCGAAGTCATTCGAAAGAAACCCTGGCTTTATCGAAGGCGGTTGGCCGCTTGGAAAAACTTGACCGGGCGAAGCTGAAGAAATTGATTCAGAACCGCAACGGTAAGGCCCTCTTCATCAATGTGTGGGCAACCTGGTGCGAGCCGTGCGTTGTGGAATTTCCGGATATCGTAAAACTGTCAGGCGAGATGAAAGGACAAAACATAGAATTTGTAGGAGTGAGCGGAGATGATTTCGACGATGAGAAATCCAAGGTGTTACCGTTCATTGCCCGCGAGAAAGGCGAATTCAAGTTCTACATTGCCAAATTGGAAGGAGACGATGCATTCATTGACACGTTTGACAAGCAATGGGGAGGAGGAATGCCTGCGACGTTTACCTATGATGCAAAGGGAGAACTCAAGGCCTTCCTTGTCGGCAAACAAAGTTATCTGAAGTTAAGAGGTGCGATCGAAAAAGCTCTTGCGCGCTAGGAGAAGTTGTGCCTTGTTGACCATTCCGTAGAAACCTTATTGGAAGCAGCCATCTCGTTTCTTTCCTTCGTACCGTATTATTCCGTATCTTTATCTTAGCAATGAGTGTTTCCGGAAAAAATAAGACCGTTGTCGTTGGCATGAGCGGTGGGGTCGATTCCTCCGTTACGGCGGCCTTGCTGTTGGAGCAAGGTTACACTGTTATCGGCGTGACGATGAAGACGTACGATTTCGATGATGTGGGAGGAAACGTCGCGAATGAAGCGAGTTGCTGCGGGTTGGGTGCAGTGAATGACGCACGGTTAGTTGCGGCAAGTCTTGGCATACCTCATTACGTCGTGGATTTCCGAGAGGCATTTGGCAAGGCTGTCATTGCGAACTTTGTTCAGGAATACTTGATCGGTAGAACGCCGAACCCTTGTGTCATCTGTAACAGAGAAATCAAATGGGGAAAGTTACTGGCAAAGGCCGAGGCTCTGGGTGCGGACTTCATCGCCACCGGTCATTATGCTCGCCTACGTTTTGACGAGGAGCGACGGCGTTATGTCATATCGCGCGGAAGGTATGAAAAGAAAGATCAATCGTATGCCTTGTGGGGAGTGTCGCAATCTGCTCTGAGCAAAACCTTATTTCCGCTCGGCGATCTGACGAAACCGGAAGTCCGCGCGATTGCCAAAAAACTTGACTTGCGGAATGCTTCGAAGGATGAGAGCTATGAAATTTGTTTCGTGGCGGACAATAATTATGAACGATTCCTGAAAGAGCAGGTCCCCGATCTTCAAGCCCGAGTTTCAGGGGGCGAGATCGTCCAGGGGAACGAAGTCGTTGGCACCCACAAAGGATTTCCCTTCTATACTATCGGTCAGCGAAAAGGGATAGGTGCATTCGGACACAAAATGTATGTTACCGATATTGACAGCGTGAACAACACGGTTTCTATTGGATCGGCCGAGAAGCTCGATCACCGGGCGCTTGTAGCTTCTGGTGTGAATTGGAGCGGCGTTGAACGGCCTGCCTCGAATATGAAAGTGACTGCAAAAGTCCGCTATAAGGATAACGATACCTCGGCAACAGTTCATCCGCTGGAAGATGGCACGATCAGAGTCATTTTCGATAATCCAAAAAGGGCAATCACTCCAGGCCAATCAGTTGTGCTTTATGATGGTGATGACTTGGTTGGCGGGGGGGTTATCGAACGCGTAGTTCTTTAAGAAATTCATTGTATTGAGCAAAAGGCCCATCCTGTTTGTCCAGTGGTGGGCCTTTTTGACTACCTGGTGGCAAATCGAATTTGAGTGTCTTACGTCTCACTAATGAGCAACTTTGTACACTGACCTTCGTTTATCACATTGAAAGACAGCAATCAAGCGACCGAAGACTTCCGGCTTGTCAAGGCGTTCAAAGCAGGTGATCAGAGCGCCTTCGAAGACCTGGTCCGACGATATCAGCGTCAGGTTGCGAACATTATCTATCTGACGCTCGGGAACAGGGACGAGGTCCAGGACATCTCGCAGGAGGTTTTTGTCCGCGTCTACCGGTCGATTGACAAGTTCGAGTTCGATGCCTCGTTTTTTTCGTGGATCTACCGCATCACGGTGAATCTGTGCATCGATGAACTCAGGCGGAAGAAAATCAAGCGAGCTCTTTCACTTGATTTTCTGACTGAAGGAACGCTCGAGAGAGAAAAAAAATCGAAAGACGTTCTGCTTGCGTCCGATGGAATGCTGGACGATGAAAAACGGGAAATCATTCTTGGGGCACTTCAGAAAATTTCACAGGAACACCGACAAGTGATAATCTTACGGGAATATGAAGAACTGACGTATTCCGAAATTGCATCATACCTCGGGATTTCGATTCAGGCCGTCAAATCGCGGATCTTCCGAGCTCGAGAGGACTTGCGCACACTGTTGAATGACTATTTTGAGGAACGAACATGATCCATGAAGAAATGCATCTGATGCTCTCGGCATTCATTGATAATGAATTGACCGACACTGATCGTTCGGTCGTCGTCGAGCATTTAAAAACGTGCGCCGACTGCCGCCAACGGATCAACCATCTTGTCACCCTGAAACGCAATGTCCATGCAACGGGCAATATCGAGCTGCCCTACGCTTTTGCGAGCACTCTTGCGCGTTCCATTCATCACAATGAAGAAGTCGCGGTGTCGTGGCTGGGAATCGAACACTATGCCCTGAAATATGTTGTTGGGCTCGTCGTGCTTGTCATGGTCCTGATGGGAGTAACGAGTTATCGCCAAAACAAAGACCCACTCCCCGTTGAGCGCTACGTCAGCGGAATTTCTTCTGATTCTGCGGATTCTCATATTCTTACAAAACAAGGAGCCATTACGAGAGACGATGTTATGTTTGCTGTTTTCACCAAGTAAGGAATAAAACCCATGAGTCCCAAGACAAAAACTGTTCTTCTCATTCTCTTGTGCTTTGTGCTTGGAGTGATTGTCGGATTTATGGCGGAGAAATACTACCTCAATTCCCGATTGACGAACCACCCGGATTTCGCACAAGCACGGAAAGAATTTGCGCAAAGACTTCATCTTGATACACTCCAGCTTTCACGTGTGGATTCACTTATGGATTCTCATCGTAGAAAAATGGAAGATATTCGAAAACTGTTCTCGTTGGAGCGTGACACTCTGCGTGGTGGAATCAGAAAGCTTCTCGATTCCTCACAGAATCGGATTTATGACGATTTCATAAAGGAAATCGATGCAAGACGGCGTGAGGGAGAAAGACAACCGCCGCGGTAACGTGAAGTCGAATGGATCTTATTTTCTCCGGACCTTTTGACACTGCCGCGCTGTAAATCCGCACCAATCGAATAAAAGGAATTGAAAGAGTGAGTAAATACTGGAAATATGTGTTGCCGCTGGTGGTGGTAGCGGTTCTTGGGGCCATCATTACGTTTAAGAACGCGTCCAGTGATGCGTCGAAGGAAACGCGCCGCAACAATGCCCCCCTCGTAAAGGTTGAGCAACCGATTCGACAACTGATTCGATATCAATTGACGTTCAATGGCGATGTCAACGCCTATCAACAAGCGACAATCTACGCGAGAATTGCAGGCAACCTCGATAAGATGTACGTGAATCTCGGATCGATAGTCAAGGCAGGTCAAATATTGGCGCGTATCGATTCGCTGGAACCCTTCGATCAGATGCAGCAAATGTCCGCGACATACGACAACGCCCGATTGTCCTACCAACGATCGAAAAACCTTCTTAACAGAAACTTGATTGCAAACCAGGACGTCGACAATCTTGAAGCGGCTATGAAGGTGGCTAAAGCGAATTTTGAGCTTACGAAAACGAGATTGGGATACACGAGGATCACTGCGCCATTTCCTGGTATTATCACGAGACGATTCCTCGATGCCGGCACTTATCTGGCATCATCCAGCACACCGCTTTTCCAGCTGATGTATATCGACAGTGTGAAAATTGTCATTAACATTCAGGAGAAGGACGTCATTCAGGTGACCAAGGGAACGCCGGCGGAAATTACCGTGGACGCCTATGGTAACAGGGTGTTCAGCGGATCCGTGACGCGGATGGCTGATGCCATGGATCTCTCCACGCGATCCATGCCCGTCGAAATTGATATTCCGAATTTTGACCACGACCTGAAACCTGGAATGTTTGCGACGGTGACGCTCGTTACCGGCGAGCATCCGAATGCACTCTCGGTTCCAACGATGGCAATACAACGAGACGACTCGGGGTCGTTCGTCTTTGTTGCAAACAATAATATTGCAGGCCGAAAACGGATCAAACTTGGTGCAGAGGTTAATGCACGGATGGAAGTTCTCTCCGGACTTGACGGATCCGAACCCGTCATCGTCATCGGACAGCAATTGGTAAAAGACGGCGGTTCCATCAACATACAGAAATAGTCTCTCTCGATTATGTGGCTTACTCGTCTCGCCCTTCGCTATCCAATCTCAACATTCCTGTTCGCCGTCACGATACTCGTTCTCGGCTACGTGTCCTTCCAGCAACTCCCTGTTGACCTTCTTCCCAATATTCAGGTTCCCGTCGTCACGACGTTGACGTACTACAACGGTGCGGGCCCACTGGATATGGAACAATCCGTTACCAGGATCGTCGAACGCGGTGTTACATCGGTAACTGATGTCGACTATGTGCAATCGTCGACAAAGGAAGGGATTTCCCAGGTTCGCATTAATTTCAACTGGGATGCGAACACGGACGTTGGATTGATCGATGTCGTTCAGCGCGTCAACAGAATCCTCAATCTTTTGCCGAATGGTGTCCAGCAACCGCAGGTATTACGATTCGACCTCAATACTCTTCCCGTGTGCAACATTGCTGTCTCCGGTGATATTGACGAGAGGGATTTATACGATCTTGCCTTCAATGTGATCGAACCTCAGATTGAGCACATCGACGGTGTGGCGGCCGCGCAAGTACTTGGAGGAAGAATTCGTGAAATCCATGTAACGCTCGATCGCAACCGGGTACAGGCGATGCAACTCCCGGTCGCCGCCGTACTTAATGCCGTCGCGAATGCCAATCTTATAATTCCATCCGGGGACTTGAAGGCAGGGCAGTTTGACTATACGTTAAAGACTGAGAGCCGCTTTAATGTGGTCAAACCGATGGAGGATATCGTCGTCCGCGTGGTGAACGGGGTGCCGATCCGCATTAAGGACATTGGCAAGGTCGAGGACAGCTATCAGGAACAGACGGAAGTAATCCGCATCAACGGCAAGCCGGGGTTGACGCTTCGCGTACAGAAACTTGCCAGCGCCAATACAATCGATGTTGTCGATCGTGTCCTGAAGACCCTCCCCAAGCTGATCGGCGTTCCTCAAACAGTCCAGATGGAGCTTTCGTTCGACCAATCGCTCTATATCCGTGAAACAATTTCAGGTCTACAGCGTGAAGCAACTCTTGGCGGATTGCTCGCGATGATCATCATAATGATCTTTCTTCGAAACATGCGAGGGACGCTTATTATTCTCGTCGCCATCCCGCTTTCGATTCTTATCACGTTCATTTGGTTCCGGTTTGGAGACGTCACACTGAACATCATGACGTTTGGGGGGTTGGCCCTCGCCGTGGGGAGACTCGTTGATGATTCCATCGTTGAGCTTGAAGCGATTTCCCGTCATTATAATCAACGTGACCCGAACAAAACCAAGATCCAGCAGACACTCGAAGCTGCGAAGGAGGTTGCCGCTCCGATTTTTGTTTCCACACTGACAACGGTTATCGTTTTCTTGCCAATCGTATTTCTGACGGGAATTGCGAAACTCCTCTTCATACCACTGACGATTACCATCGCCGTTGCCCTTTTTGGATCATTCTTTGTTTCACGAACAGTGACGCCCCTGATGTGCCTGAAATTTCTGCCTCCAGAAAAAGAAATGAATCGGGAGTCCAATAAGTTTGCCGATCGTGTTCGCGTAAAAGCTCACGACGCGATTGAGGCAATTGATGAATTCTACGTAAGGATGCTGAAATGGGCTCTCTCCCATCGAAGAATTGTCCTTTTTGGTATCATTGGCATTGCTCTTATTTCGTTCGGACTCGTAAAGTTCATCGGAACGGAATTCTTTCCTGATCAGGATGAAGGGCAATTCACCGTAAACATCAAGTTGCCTGT
>CAZOIM010000061.1:10536-17336 GCA_964579855.1 uncultured Ignavibacteriaceae bacterium
GGAGCAAGTATTTTCATGAACCCTGGTGGATTTCTAAGGTTCCTGCTCAATTTCGGATCGAACGCTCCTATTGATGTTGAGGTGAGGGGTTTTGATTTGGCTCAGGGGAGCGCACTCAGCAGAGAAGTCCTCAACATTATCCGTTCCACACCCGGCGCGGTTGACGCGCAGATGAGCAGGGATGACAACCTCCCGGAATTGAGTGTCAAGATCGACCGCAGCAAGGCTGGGATACTCGGAATTAACGTCGCAGATATTTCCAACACCATCAACACCTCGATCAACGGAACGGTGGCCTCATTGTACACTGATCCCGCCAACGGAAACCTTTACAACATCCTCATCCGATTGGATGAAGATTTTCGGTCGAACATCGATGATCTCAAGAATCTCGTTTTGACGACCCCCAGCGGTCAACAAGTCTTGCTGGGAAATGTCGCAATAATTGAAAAGACGACATCGCCGGTTCAGATCGATCGAAAGCAACAACAGAGGATCGTGGATGTTACGGCGAACGTGAGCGGACGCGATTTGGGCAGCGTGGCCGCGGACATCCAGGCGAAGCTCGATCAGCTCGTCATTCCGCCTGGATTCGAATTGAGACTCAGTGGCAATGTGGAACAACAAAAGACCACATTCCGTGGACTCGCGCTTGCATTCGCCCTTGCAATACTTCTTGTCTATGTGGTCATGTCGTCTCAGTTCCAGTCTCTTATCGACCCATTCATTATTATGTTTACTGTGCCATTGGGAATCGCGGGAGTCCTGTGGGCGCTCTTTCTCACGAAGACGACGCTCTCGGTGACTTCGTTCCAGGGTGTCATAGTAATGGTAGGCATAGTCGTGAGCAATGGTATCCTCCTCGTCGACTATACGAATCATCTTCGCGTCAGCGGCCTGGAACTCCACGCAGCCGTCATCAAGGCCGCGCGCACTCGTTTGCGCCCCATTTTGATGACCTCACTGGCCACGGTGCTCGGACTGATACCGATGGCTGCCGGCATTGGCGGCGAATCGACACAGGCGCCACTTGCGATTTCTGTGATTGGCGGACTCACCGTATCCACGGTTCTTACCCTTTTCTTCATTCCCTCACTCTATACAATCTTCGAAGAACGCTTCAAACGTGAACTAAAAGCTGACGAATAATCTTTCATACTCCAATGACAGCTTAATTTCCCGATAAAATTTCCTACGATTGGTTCGGCCTAGAACTCGGTCGACTCTCCAAACACCGACCAAAATTCGATCTGACTCTCCTTCACGGTCCTCCACGTTTCTTGCATCCGCATCACAGCTTTCCTATATTTCCTGCGTCAACCATTCCCAAATGTCCGATAAGCCATAAATTTATGAGCACTGACAAGATAAAACACTTGCTGCGATTGCGGGAAAAGGCGTTGCTGGGCGGGGGTCAACAACGAATCGACGATCAACACAAGAAAGGGAAGCTCACCGCACGTGAACGGTTGGAACTGCTTCTCGATGATGGAAGCTTCGAGGAAGTGGGTATGTTTGTCGAACATCGGACGACAGATTTTGGACTTGACAAACAAAAATACCCGGGCGATGGCGTGGTTGCCGGTCGCGGTACGATAGACGGACGGCCTGTCGTAGCGTTCAGTCAGGACTTTACGGTGTTCGGGGGATCCCTCTCCAAAGCGAACGCGGAAAAGATTTGCAGGGTTATGGAAATGGCTCTGAAGCTTGGTGTTCCTATTGTAGGAATCAATGATTCCGGGGGGGCGCGGATCCAGGAAGGAGTCGTAAGTCTTGGGGGGTACGCTGACATATTTCTCCGTAACACTCTTGCCTCCGGAGTCATCCCCCAAATATCGGCGATCATGGGACCCTGTGCAGGCGGCGCAGTATATTCGCCAGCCATCACCGATTTCGTCTTTATGGTAAAAAACTCAAGCTACATGTTCGTCACGGGACCAAATGTTGTTAAAACAGTGACGCACGAGGAAGTGACTTCTGAAGACCTTGGAGGAGCATTAACGCACGCAACAAAAAGCGGTGTTGCTCATTTTGCAACAGACAACGAAATTGCATGTCTCGATGGTATCAGAAAACTATTAAGTTTTATTCCATCAAATAATCTCGATGACGCGCCTGCTGTTCAATCTACGGATGCCTTCGATCGACAGGATAAGGAGCTCAACACGATTGTCCCTGAGAACCCGAACAAACCCTACGATATGAAGGATCTAATCCACAGAATTGTGGATAACGGTGAGTTCTTTGAGATCCACGAACTGTACGCTCAAAATATTCTGGTCGGATTTGCCCGCTTTGGTGGTAAATCGGTCGGCATTGTGGCAAACCAACCCTCCGTTCTCGCGGGCGTTCTGGATATCGATTCTTCAGTGAAAGGGGCGCGCTTTGTCAGGTTCTGCGATGCGTTCAATATTCCGCTCATAATTCTTGAAGATGTGCCGGGATTTCTGCCCGGTACCGACCAGGAATGGCGTGGCATCATAAAAAATGGTGCAAAGCTGCTCTACGCGTTCTGTGAAGCGACGGTTCCAAAGATCACAGTGATCGTGAGGAAAGCATATGGCGGCGCATATGACGTTATGAATTCAAAGCACATCCGGGGTGATTTCAACTTTGCCTGGCCAAGCGCAGAGATTGCTGTCATGGGTCCAAAAGGTGCAGTCGAAATCGTGTTCAAGAAAGACATAGAAAACTCCACCGACAAAGATGCTGCTACGGAAGCCAAAGTTGCTGAGTACAGGGAGAAATTTGCGAACCCCTACATCGCCGCACAATGGGGATATGTCGATGAGGTGATTGTACCAAGCGAGACCCGCCCCAAACTGATTAAGGCACTTAAGTTTCTCGAAAACAAAGTCGATTCAAATCCCAAGAAGAAACACGGCAATATCCCTCTCTAGAAGCCATGTCAAAAGCAGAACAAAAGTGATTCTGAGGAGCGCAGCGACGAAGAATCTCCATTTTTGGGATGGGTTCCAATGAATTTGAGTTTGCTAACTTGGATCATCAGATCATCAAAATCATGAGATATCGAAAATGAAACAGAGGACATTTGGCAAGACCGGATGGAAAGTAGGTGAGATTGGCTATGGTATGTGGGGAATGGGTGGATGGAGTGGCTCTGATGACGAAGAATCTCTTCGTTCGCTTCATCGTGCTGTAGAGCTTGGATGCAACTTCTTTGACACCGCGTGGGCATACGGTGAGGGGAGGAGCGAGCGGTTGCTGGCACAACTCATTCAAGCATACCCAAAACAGAAATTGTACGCTGCGACAAAGATACCTCCGAAAAATATGAAATGGCCGTCGAAACCCGAATACACCATCCAGGAAACATTTCCTCCTGATCATATCAATGAGTATGTAGAGAAAAGTCTCAGGAACCTGGATGTTGAGACGATCGACCTCATCCAGTTTCACGTGTGGAATGATTCGTGGGGGAACGACACTCTCTGGCAGCAGGCGATTAACGATCTTAAGCGTCAGGGTCTCATTCGGGCAGTTGGAATAAGCATCAATCGATGGGAGCCTGAGAATGTCCTTCAGACGCTTCGGACAGGAATGGTCGATGCGGTCCAGGTTATCTACAATATCTTTGATCAAGCGCCGGAAGATCAACTCTTTCCACTATGTCGGGAACTGAATGTTGCTGTTATAGCAAGAGTCCCATTCGACGAAGGATCTTTGACGGGCACTTTGACTGCAGCGAGCACGTGGCCGAAAGGGGATTGGCGAAACACATATTTTGTTGCTGAGAATCTCAAGTCAAGCCTTCAACGTTCCCAGCGCGTGAGCGAAGTTCTTCCGAGGGGCATGACGTTGCCTGAAGCGGCGTTGAGATTTATTCTGTCAAACAAGGATGTTTGTACAACAATCCCCGGGATGCGCAAATTGAAAAATGTAGAGGCCAATATTGCAGCAAGTACCAAGGGTGCATTGGATGAAGGATTCCTGGACGAGTTACGCAATCATCGATGGGATCGTAGACCTACCACGTGGTCGCAATGACAACATAAGTACCTAGCTTTCAGAATCATCGTTTTGGACATTTGCGGTGGGTTCTGCATCGGGGTGATCACGACTTTCTTCAATTCTCTATGCCTTTTTCCCTAGCCAAGGTGCGGGTGCGGGAAGCACACGTTCTTCCAACCCTCCAGAACAGTCTATAATTAACCTTCGGCGAGAAATTCGGGTGATCATTAAAGTACTTTCATTCGCTTTCCCTTGATTCTTTTAGGGGTCTGCCGTATCTTGTTCAAGTAATCTATTAAATCATATTCTGAAAAGGCTGATGCGGCGATTCTTTGTAGTCATTCTATCCAGTTTGCTTCTTTCTTGCTCTTCTGAAAAGGCGATTGAAACCCGTCCCGAAAGAGATGCTCAGTCATCCAATGCGGTTTCGAAGGCCTCCGGAACAAGCAGCCAAAAGCCTATCGCAGATACAAGTGTGCATGGTGCAACCTCTTTCCAAGTTGTTGAACCGTCAATGGATTCTCTCCATATCACCAGTGTGGGTGATTTTGTCCCTGATACAACGTTCGGCCAAGCAAAGGAAGTCTCCCAACAACTTGAGTTGGCCCGCCAACACTACTTAAGCGCACAAAGCGCCCAGGAATCCGGTGATACCGCCCATGCCGAAATCGAGTATGAAAAATCGATTCAAATGCTCAATGCTCTTGCCGACGAAACTGATGCTGAAATCAGCAAAGATTATCAGGATTTGAGCAACAGCATAGTTGAAGACTACGAAAGACTCCTAATTGCCTCACATAAAATCAATGAAAATACCTCGATTTTTGCTTTACGGGAGATTCTTAGCGAAGTTATTGAACAGACTGACACGTCGCATGTCGTTGTCCCTAAAGTAGATATTAAGGGAACCTCTGTCCCTCTGCCATACAACGACCAGGTTGAAAAGAACCTGGCGTTCTTCATGGGAAGAGGAAGTCACTACGTTGAGCAATGGCTTTATCTTTCGGGTAAGTATATGCCGATTATGAAACGAATATTCAGGGAAGAAGGTACCCCGGAGGAGCTCGCGTATTTGTCAATGCCCGAGAGCGGGCTGAGGACGGATGCGAAATCGTGGGTTCGGGCAGTTGGTCTCTGGCAATTCATGAAAGGAACTGGGTCGTTATACGGGCTTCGTGCAAATTGGTGGTTTGACGAACGTCGCGATTTTGAGAAATCTACGAGGGCAGCAGCGCGACATTTGAAGGATCTATATGCTGAATTCGGAGATTGGAACCTGGTCCTGGGAGCTTACAATGCGGGTCCGGGTCGGATTTTCCGGGGTATAAGGCGAAGTGGCTCTACTGACTATTGGACAATGCGGAAATACCTACCGCGCCAGACCCGGAACTACGTTCCCCAGTATATCGCCATTGTGCGAATTGCGATGGATCCCGAAAAGTATGGCTTCAAAGGACTTGAAAAAGCAGATTCATTGAGTTTCGAATTTGTTGAAGTCAATGACTGTGTGGATCTGAAGGTCCTCGCACAATGCGCCGGTACTTCTACCGATACACTTCGTGAACTGAATCCTGAACTTTTGCAGTGGTGCACGCCGCCTGGCGTAAAGGGATACCGGCTGAGAGTTCCGAGTGGTCGTAAATCGATTTTCAACGTCAACTATTCGGCAATTCCTGAAGAACAGAAGAGAGATTGGGAAATTCACAAAATTAAGAAGAACGAGACGCTTTCTTCCATAGCGCAACGGTATGGACTGAGTGTTCCCTTTCTCCTTGAGGTAAACAAGACGATCAATCCACGCAGACTTACAGTGGGAAAGGAAATTGCCATCCCTCTTCCCAAGGATGTCGCATCACAACGTTCCAAAAAACAATTCGACTATGACCAGGAAATCAGGAGAATAAGTTTTGATCGATCCAAAATCCTTGCTGCTCAGTCTTCGAAGTGGAGACGTGCAAAGAAATCGAACCGGGCTCCTGTCGGGAAGGAGAAACTTGCGTATAGAGTGAAACGGGGAGATACGCTCGGTCACATAGCCGAGTGGTACGGAGTTCGCGCCAGCGACATCAGGAATTGGAATGACATTGCATACGGGGAGTTCATCCGGCCCGGTCAGGAACTGGCCATCTGGGTAGCCCAGGCAAAAGTGGCGTCTGTGAAAGATTTTGATTTGCTCAGTTTCTCCCAGAAAGAGAAAATGCGCAATGGCGATTTCGCCGACTACTCGCAAGGCAGCAACGCAAAAGGACAGGGGATGGTCGTTTCACCATCGCAAAATTGGGCACAGCATGAAGTTGCCGAGGGAGAATCACTGGATAGGATTGCACGCCAATACGGTGTAACTGTCTCAGATTTGAAGAACTGGAACCACCTCAAGGGAACCAAAATCCATCCGGGTCAGGTCCTCGATATATTTGGTCAACCGGATGTCAGAACGAAGATAGTTGCAACACCCGGCCCAAAATTGAAGGTTCGTCCTTCCTCGCATGCCGAAGTCAAGCCTTCAGGGCTGACACACAAAGTGAAAAGAGGGGAAACGCTGTCAGAGATTGCCCGGAAATATTCCGTCCAGCCGAGGATTTTGATGGCTTATAACAACCTTCGAAAGTCCAGATTGCGTGTGGGTCAAATACTCCGCATTCCTGCCGGAATGCACGCCGATAATTTTATCTACCATACCGTGAAGAAGGGTGACACGCTGACCAAACTCTCAAAGCGATACGGCGTTCCAATCGAACGTATTCAGAGTTCGAACAATTTCGCCGAGGGTTTGAAAATTGGCGATCGAGTCGCGATCCCCGCAGAATAATAGTCCCTTCGTCTCGTCC
>CAZOIM010000061.1:17346-17982 GCA_964579855.1 uncultured Ignavibacteriaceae bacterium
CCAATCGCAATTCTCAAAATTGGAGATTGCTTCTTTCTATAATTAGTTTCAACTTTGTCCTGCCTTTCGCACGTAATTCAAAAAAAATTTGTTCTGGTTTCATTTAACGTACTTTCACTTTGAACGGCGTGACTGCTTCTTCAGGTAGAGGTGGCAGCTTCATGTTCAAGCCGCTGTAGGTTGTTCCTCTGTGATGTTGGATGATCATGAAGTCTGTCGATCATCTCCACGTATTGTCACTCTTAGACATAGTTCTGTTCACGTTGTAGATACTTGTTCGTTTCATTCGCGATCGAGAGATCACGATTTTGAAAACAAATGATGCTGATCCACTTTCCGCAATCCAAACCCACCATGTACCACACATTCCATCAGGAGGTTCGAATGAAGAATTCTCTTCTGAGATTATGCAGCATTGTTGGCGTCTGCTTCTGCACGATGATATTCACTCAAAATCTGTATGCTCAAGTTACCTCTGCTTCAATCGAAGGTACTGTTACTGATGTCGCAGGTAAGGCCCTGCCGGGCGCAACAGTCAGGGTGACTCACATCCCTTCCGGCACTCTGTATGGCACGAGCACGCGTGATGACGGAGGATATACTTTGCCAAGTCTCCGTGTTGGAGGCCCGTACACG
>CAZOIM010000062.1:0-6200 GCA_964579855.1 uncultured Ignavibacteriaceae bacterium
GCTCATCCTGCCGTAACTTCGTATCCACCAATCGAACACCTCCAAGTTCGTGAATGCTCGCTTCTTCAATTTCGACAAGAAACGGAATAACTCATGAAGAATGTACTTCTACTCCTCTTTCTAATTTCCCCGCCTATTTTTGCTCAACGGGACATTGCTCGCCAGGAATCGCTTCAACAAAAGACTGATCGTATGAGATGGTGGAGCGAGGGCCGATTTGGCATGTTCATCCACTGGGGACCCGTCAGCCTCGAAGGGACGGAAATCAGTTGGTCACGAGGTGGTGAACGGAGAGGCATCGAAGGCAAAGGCGAGATACCTGTCGAGATCTACGACAGCCTCTACAAGAAATTCAATCCGGTGCAGTTCAATGCGAACGAATGGGTCTCGATCGCTCACTCTGCTGGAATGAAATATATGGTGCTTACCGCGAAACATTGCGACGGATTCTGTCTTTGGCGGTCAAAAGTCGACGACTACAATATCGGCAACTCGCCTTTTGGGCGCGATGTTTGCGGAGAACTCGCAACTGCCGCACACGACAGCGGAATGAGAATCGGCTGGTATTATTCGGCCATGGATTGGCGCGACCCAGACTGTCGCACCGATCGAAATGATATTTATGTCAAAAAAATGCAGGGACATCTCCGCGAACTCCTCGGTACCTACGGTCGCATCGACGTGCTCTGGTTCGACGCGGACGGCGGACCGATTCCATGGGACCAGGATCGGACATATGGAATCGTTCGGGAATTACAGCCGCACCTTGTCATCAATGACAGGCTTTGGCTCGGCAAATATGCCGACCGTTATCCTGAACTCATCGATCAACGGGCGGACTACAAGACGCCGGAACAACGTGTCGGTGTATTCCAAAATCGGATTCCGTGGGAAACGTGCATGACGCTTGGCACACAGTGGTCGTGGAAGCCGAACGACAAGATCAAATCGTATGATGAATGCGTCCGAATTCTTGTCCAGTGTGCGACTGGCGATGGCAATCTGCTGTTGAACGTCGGACCGATGCCCGATGGCAGGATCGAGCCCCGGCAGGTTGTAGTCCTCAAGCAAATTGGTAGTTGGCTTGACAAATACGGTGAGAGTATTTACGGCACTCGCGGCGGTCCTTTTAAGAACGGGACCTGGGGAGGATCGACGCGGAACGCGGACGTGGCATATATTCACATTGCTCAATGGGATGGTGACGAACTGTTGCTGCCGCCTATCGCAGCTTCAGTCAGGGAAAGCAACGTGTTGACGGGAGGAGTGGCTAAGGTCTCTCAATCCGATCGCGGCATAGAAATCCTGATGCCGTCGAATCAGCACGACCGATTTGACACGATTATCAAACTTCGATTTGACAGATCTATCGATGGGATCGATCCTGTTGAAGTAGAACGGAAAGACTGGATTGACACGACGGGAATCGTGATACGAATGACTTCAGAGCCTGATTCGCCATTTATGGCGAATGGGGCCAAGTTGTTGCTGGACGGTGTCCGCGGCACAACAGACAGGACAGACGGCAAGTGGCTTGGTTTCCTGGGCAACGATTTTGAAGTGTCGCTCGATCTCCAACGGGTGAGAAGGATTGGAAGGATCGATGTCGGTTGTTTACAGGAGCAAGTCTCATCGATATTTTTCCCCGAATCAGTCGCCGCGTTCGCTTCAGATGACGGTGTAACGTTTCGCCCTTTGGGCAATGTTAAAACGGGCCAGCCAATCGAGGATGCAGAAATAAAGAGTCACGATTACACAATCTCGTTTGAACCGACTTCAGTGCGCTACATGAGAATCAAAGCAACGAATATCGGAACGTGCCCTGCCTGGCATTCGAACAAGGACGGGAAGGCGTGGTTGTTTGTCGACGAAATATTATTAAAATAATGGAAGTTGGAGGGAAGGACCCTGTTGAAGAAGTCATCGAATTCTCTATCTTTTTCCGTAAGCATTCGACGAGAAAACGTATTGCGAATTGTCATCATCCTCGCGCTATTTTTTCTGGTTGCTCAGGCAGCCTCGGCGCAGGAATTGTCGATTGCGAGTCGTCCGGACACCGTGACGCTAAGGAGTCTGGTTTTTCCTGAAACTGAGAATTCACTGTGGCAGGTGCGTTCATTCCTACCGTTGAATCTTGCGGACTCCTCGACCCTTGCGAATCTTCCCCCGGGATTTCTCCGGAATGAATTTCTTTCCGAGCCAACGATGTATAGAAGTGGGATTGACGTTTCTTCCGGACTGAAATTGCAGTGGCAGGCCGAAGATCGATACAAATTTCTCCGTTCGGCGCTTGGATACATACAGGCTGGAGGCGCTGCTTATCTCTTGTATGAGGCGCAAAAGAAGTATCATTATATTCGTTAGAGAACATCACTCATGGATGGTCACGACGGTAAAGGAAAAAAAGTCAAAGTGTGGCTGGATACCCAGGGCCGCAAAGGGAAAGTTGTCACGATCGTGTCGGGACTGATGCACAATCCTGACACAATGGAAGACATCGCCCGAATGCTCAAACAACATTGTGGTGCCGGCGGAACTGTCAAGAACAGAAACATCGAAATACAAGGTGATCAGCGACAAAGGCTCTCAGAGAAACTCAGAGAATTGAATTACGTCGTAACGTGATAGATGCGTTCCTCCTTGCCGTTACTTGGAACTCGAATTCTTCGTTGATTTTTCCCACAAATTTGGTTATTCTATGAACCGCGTGCAGCCCTAAGGGCTCTTAGCTCAGTTGGTTAGAGCGCTACCTTGACATGGTAGAGGTCATAGGTTCGAGTCCTATAGAGCCCACAGTTGATGTGGTGAATGGCGAATTTGGATTGAAAAGCGTTCTCAAGCAGAGGAAGATGTAAACACGGAATCGGAGTTTTCTCCGATTTTTTTTGTCTTAATCTATGAGCAAAATCAAAATCACATTTCCCGACGGAAACGCCAAGGAGTTTGAGCAAGGCGTTTCGGGACTTCAGATTGCCGAGAGCATCAGTAAAGGCCTTGCCAAAGAGGCTCTCGCAGTGGAGGTCAATGGTGAAATACGCGATCTGAGTCGTGCCATCAAGGAAGATGCGTCGCTCAAGATTCTTAAGTGGGCAGACGACGGGGGCAAACATGCCTACTGGCATAGCTCCGCCCACTTAATGGCTGCCGCTGTCGAAGAACTCTTTCCTGGAGTGAAGTTTGGCATTGGTCCACCTGTCGAAACAGGATACTACTACGATCTGGATCTCGGCGATCATACTCTGGTTGCAGAGGACCTGAAGAAGATCGAAGACAAGATGCGCGAGCTGGCCGCGAAAGATGATCCATATATTCGCGAAGAGAAACCGTGGGAAGACGCTGTCGTCTACTTCAAAAAGAAGGGGGATCAATATAAGCTTGAATTGCTCGAGGAATTAAAAGGTCAGACCATCTCGTTCTACCATTCCGGCAAGTTCACCGATCTTTGCTACGGTCCGCATATCCCTTCGACCGGTCGAATCAAAGCGATAAAGCTCCTCAGCGTTGCTGGCGCATACTGGCGCGGAAACGAAAAGAACAAGATGCTTCAACGCATCTACGGGGCTACATTCCCCACACAAAAAGAGCTCGACGAGTATCTCTTCCGTCTGGAGGAAGCGAAGCGGCGCGATCACCGAAAGCTTGGTCAGGAGCTCGAACTCTTTCTGCTGACTCCGAAAGTTGGCGGCGGGCTTCCTCTTTGGCTTCCGAAGGGGACGATCGTTCGTGAAGCTCTCGAGGGCTTCCTGAAAGAAGAACAACGAAAGCGTGGCTACAAACCGGTCATCACGCCGCACATCGGAAACATTAATTTGTATAAGACCAGCGGTCATTACCCTTATTATAAGGACAGTCAGTTTACACCGCTCAAGGTCGATAATGAGGAGTATCTCCTCAAACCGATGAATTGCCCGCACCATTTTCAGATCTATGCGGCGAAACCCCATAGTTACCGTGACCTGCCTATACGACTTGCGGAGTTCGGGACAGTCTATCGTTATGAGCAGTCGGGTGAACTCAATGGCCTGATTCGCGTTCGTTCCTTTACCGTGGACGATTCTCACATGTTTGTTCGTCAGGACCAGCTCAAAGGCGAACTTTGCGACGTTATCGACCTTATCCAGCTTGTATTTTCAACACTCGGTTTCAAGGATTTCAAGACACGACTTTCCTTCCGGGACCCCAAGAACAAAGAAAAATTTGGGGGAGAGGATCAGATGTGGGAAATGTCCGAAAAGGACATCAAGGAAGCCGCTGATTTAATGAAGTTAAATTACTATATTGGAATTGGTGAAGCGGCGTTTTATGGCCCGAAGATCGACTTCATGGTGCGGGATGCATTGGGGAGAACCTGGCAGCTCGGAACCGTTCAAGTCGACTATGTGATGCCGCAACGTTTTGACCTCGAGTATACAGGAGCCGATGGTCAGAAACATCGTCCCGTGGTAATTCATCGCGCTCCGTTCGGATCGATGGAACGTTTCATGGGCGTTCTGATCGAACACTTCGCTGGGGAATTCCCGTTGTGGCTTGCACCCATTCAAGCAGTGGTTCTTCCGATTACGGATGTCCACCTCGAATACGCCAAACAGGTGTTCAAAGAATTCGAAGCTGCCGGGGTCCGCATCGAACTTGACGATCGGAACGAAAAAGTTGGATACAAGATCAGAGACTGGGAGACAAAAAAGGTTGCCTACATGCTCGTTGTCGGTGACAAAGAAAAGGATAGCGGAACTGTGGCCGTTCGTCAGCATAAAAAAGGCGATCTGGGACAAATAAAGAAGGAGGCATTCCTGGCACAGGTGCTCAACACGATAAAGACAAAATCGCTCACCATATAGGAGATACAACATTAAACAAGAAAGAGCTCGCGTAAACTCGGAAATCAAGGCACTGAAAGTGCGCGTGATTGCGGATGATGGAGAGCAGTTGGGGATCATGGGAACAAGAGATGCTCAGAAAGTCGCCAGCGATCGGGCCCTAGATTTGATTGAGATTGTGCCGAATGCCGATCCCCCCGTTTGTAAGATCATGGATTTTGGAAAATACCGGTACGAGCTGTCAAAGAAAGAAAAAATCCAAAAGAAGCATCAGCACATCACGCTCGTCAAAGAGATTCGATTCCATCCAAATACTGATACGCACGATTTTGAATTCAAAACGAGACACGCGAGAAACTTCCTTGAAGAAGGACACAAAGTAAAAGCAACGGTGGTTTTCAAAGGGCGGGAGATCACCTACCAGGAACAAGGGAAAGAACTGCTGGAACGGTTCTCCGAACGGATTTCAGACTTGTCCAAGTTGGATCAGGAAGCAAAAATGGAAGGCCGGCAAATGATTGCCATTTATGCCCCGGACAAATCCAAGAAGAAATCCGGGGACGCAACCAAGCAGCCAAAAGAACCAAAGCTTGTCAAAGAGACAAAAACAGCGGAGTAAATTATGCCAAAGATGAAGACCCATCGCAGTGCGAAAAAGACATTCAAACTGACTGCGAACGGAAAAGTAAAGCGACACAAAGCATTTCGGGCGCACATTCTCACAAGCAAGTCATCGAAACGCAAACGCCATCTGCGCAAGCCCGGATTGGTGGCAGAGACGGAAGCATACAAGATTCGAAGGTTTCTCTCAGCATAACAAGAAAGGATTGATCAGCAATGCCGCGTTCACAAAACAAAGTTGCCTCCCATCGGCGACGAAAAAAACTTCTTGCTTCGGCCAAAGGATATTGGGGTGCCCGTAGCAAGGTCCACACTATTGCGAAGCATCACGTCGACAAAGCCGGCACGCACGCGTACCGCCATCGTCGGACAAAGAAACGCGAATTCCGAGCTTTGTGGATCGCGCGTATTAATGCTGCCGCACGCTTGCACCACATATCCTATTCCCGTTTGATTGCCGGACTCGACAAGAAACAGGTCGGCATTAACCGGAAAGTGCTTGCAGACCTTGCTGTCCACCATCCACAAGCATTCGCCGAAGTCGTAAAATTCGCAACTGCGTAAGTCGAGAGATCTTCTCATCAACTTTCCTCACGTCAGCCACTTGACGACGAGGATCATAGGTTGGTGGGAAGATTTTTCATTTCTCGGTAACGGATGAACACTCAATTATGCTTTTGAAGTGTGAGATCGTTGAAAGGTCAACATGCTTGAACAAATAGAACAAACGAAGCAGCAATTCCTTTCCGACCTGAGTCAATC
>CAZOIM010000062.1:6300-13134 GCA_964579855.1 uncultured Ignavibacteriaceae bacterium
ATGGAAGAGATGAAGCGAATTTTTGTGAGCATGGGCTTTTCCATCGCATCCGGACCGGAAATCGAGAGTGATTACTACAATTTTGGGGCATTGAATTTTGCCCCCGACCACCCGGCTCGCGATATGCAGGATACATTCTTTATTTCGAAGGATGTGCTCTTGCGGACGCATACTTCACCGGTTCAAATTCGCGTGATGGAGAAACAGAAGCCGCCGGTTCGTGTCATTATGCCGGGAAGGGTGTACAGAAATGAGGCCATCAGTGCCAGAAGTCTGGTGATGTTTCATCAGATCGAAGGCCTGTATATCGACAAAGGAGTTACCTTCAGCGAGCTCAAAGGAACCCTTGTGTCCTTCGCCAAACAGTTCTATGGCAGCAACTCGAAGTACCGATTCCGTCCGAGTTTCTTCCCATTTACAGAACCAAGTGCCGAGATGGACATAACCTGCTACATTTGTTCCGGCAAGGGATGCAGAGTATGCAAGTATTCCGGGTGGCTCGAAATTGTCGGATCCGGGATGGTACACCCGAACGTGCTCAAGAATGTCGGCTACGATCCGGAAGTCTACACGGGATTCGCTTTTGGGTTCGGTGTCGAACGTCCCACGATCCTTCGTCACGGAATCGACGACATCCGTTTATTGTATGAAAACGATGTTCGATTCTTGAGACAGTTCTAATCGCAAACACAGTCCATGAAAATTTCTCATAGCTGGTTGCAGAAATATGCTGACTTCAAGCTCCAACCTCACGAGATGGTGGAAGGTCTTACCATGCTCGGATTGGAAGTGGAGAGCGTTGAAGATCTTGCGAAGAAGTATGAGCATTTCGTCGTCGGTGAAGTGATCGAACGTGCCAAACATCCCAATGCGGATCGTCTTACCCTCTGCAAGGTAAATACAGGCAAGGATGTCCAGGAAATCGTATGCGGTGCGCCAAACGTAGCAGCCGGACAAAAAGTAGCCGTCGCGCTCGTCGGTGCGACGATTCCCCATAATCAACACGATCCCGAAGGGAAGCCGTTTGTCCTCGACCGTGCGAAGATCCGTGGAGTGGAATCGAATGGCATGATCTGTTCCGCGTTCGAATTGGGGTTGGGCGAAGATTCCTCCGGAATCCTTGTCCTCGACTCGGGTGCAAAAGCGGGAACTCCTCTCGCTGATTATCTTGGGCAGACCGATGTCATTTACGAAATTGGTATCACACCGAATCGGGCGGACTGCCTCAGTCATGTTGGCGTTGCCAGGGAAGTGGGATTGCTTTCGAACAAGAAGGTTCGCATTCCGGGCGTGCGTCTGAAAGAGAGCGGGACGCCGGCAGGCAAAGTGGCGAAAATCATCATCGAGGATAAGAATGGATGTCCAAGATATTCTGCCAGACTCCTCCGTAATGTGAAGATTGAACCTTCGCCGAAGTGGTTGCAGGATCTTTTAACTTCGGTTGGAGTTCGGCCAATCAGCAACGTCGTGGATGTGACAAATTATGTACTGATGGAAACCGGACAACCTCTTCACGCGTTCGATTTCGACAAACTCGCCGGCCACACGATTGTTGTCAAGCGGGCGAAGGCCGGTGAAAAATTTACGACCCTTGACGGAAAATTGCGGGCGCTGAATGCGGAGACGTTGATGATCTGCGATGCCGAACGTCCGGTTGCCATTGCCGGGGTTATGGGTGGCGGCAATTCCGAAATAACGGACGCCACGACGAATATTCTAATCGAGAGTGCGTTCTTCGATCCAACGAGTGTTCGGAAGACTTCAAAGTTGCTCGGCCTTTCGACTGAGGCCTCCTACCGATTTGAACGCGGGACGGATGTCGGCAATACCGCATATGCCGCAGATCGTGCGGCACAGATGATTCAGGAATTGACGGGCGCAGAAATTCTCAAAGGTCTTCTCGATGTGCGGGGTCGGCCAAAGAAAGATCTGAAAATCACGTTGAGGGTATCCCGCACCAACGATATTCTCGGGACCACGCTGACGAAAGCTCAAATCAAAGAGTTCCTCTCAAAAATCGGGATCGCGTCAAAATCTGTGTCGAACAATGTGCTCGAAGCTCACGTCCCGACCTTTCGGATCGACATTGGGCAGGAAATTGATTTGATCGAAGAAGTCGCACGAGTTTACGGTTACAATAATATCGAGACCAAAACCGTGTCATCGATAGATTTTTCAAATGCAGTTTTTGCGGATCGCATCGAGACCGATATACGCAATTACTTCTCCAATGGCGGGTTCAACGAGATGGTGGCGAACAGTCTGCAGGATGCAGCAACGGCCGCTCTTCCGGGACTCCCAACGGTGAAGATGCTTAACCCTGTCAGTGTTGAAATGTCGACGATGCGAACGAGCCTGATCCCCGGCGCACTCCAAATTGTGCGGCATAACCGAAATCACGGTAACAAGCATCTAAGACTTTTCGAATTGGGGAAAGTCTACTCCGTCGGGAAATCATCGAGCAGGGACTTTCTGGAGGGATTCAGGGAGGATGACAGGCTGCTGATTCTTATGAGTGGCAAGCCTGTCACGGCTGGAACGGGGATTCATCCTCACACAACGGACATTCTGGATCTTAAAGGAGAAGTGGAAGCCTTCCTGGCCAAGGTTTGCCTTGACAAATACCGGTTTATTTCTTATGATACCCGCAGTGCTTTAACTGATTCGACGATTTCAATAGAAATCAACGGAGTAGCAGCAGGAGTTCTCGGGAGAGTGAAGGGGGAACTCACAACGAAGTTTGACATCGATGATCCGGTGTTCGTCTGTGAGCTTGCACTTGAAATACTTTCCGGAGGGATGCATTCTGAACGAAAGTATACTCCGCTTCCGAAATTCCCGTCGGTGACGAGAGACCTGGCCTTTGTGGTGGAAGATTCAATTACGCAACAGTCTCTTGAGCGGGCGATACGAGAATCAGGAAAGCCGTTGTTGGCGTCGATAGTTCTTTTTGATGAATACCGGGACGAGAAAATAGGCGCCGGCAAGAAGAGTCTAGCATACGCGTTAGAATTCCAGTCGCTGGACCACACGCTCACTGACCGGGAAACCGACCAGTTGATCACCCGCATCGTCGATGCGACGCGAAAAGAATGCGACGCTGTTCTGCGCGGTTAACATTGAGTGTATCCGAATGAATCCAACTGGGACTCCCCCGTTACCAGACGTGCACGAGGATACCGAGTCCGCCGGCAAGATTGAGCTCAAACATCTGGCGGATTCGATTCAGGAGTTGTGGGCGAAAGCGCGTCGCGTGGCCGACCTGCTTCTTCAGGTTCGGGCGGAGAACCGCCAGTTGAAAACGAGGAATGCGGAGCTCGAACGGTCTGAACGAGAGACCAAATCACGGCTGGAGCAACGCGAGCAAGAACTGCACAAGCTCAGGACGGAGCTGGTGCAGCTGCAGTCTAACGGAAACAGCATCTACTCAAAAGAGGAGAAGGATGAATTGAAGACAAAGATCAAAGAGCTGATTTCGAAAATCAATTCGCGTCTCTAGAGGTTCAAGCTCCAAACGTATCACGGTTCATGCAATGATATTGACGCACCAAAGGACGAATTTCCGATAAAAGAAACGACACACGGTATGACCGGTAAAAGCATTAAAGTGAAAATTTTCGGGACCGACTATCCGCTGCGTGGGGAGAACGAGGACTTTACGAAGAAAGTCGCCTCACACGTGGATTCAATGCTTAACCGGATTCACGAAAAAATACCGGAGCAGCCACCATTAACCGTGGCTGTGCTGACCGCACTGAATATTACCGAAGAAATGCTGAAGGAACGGGACCAGCAACTGGAAGCTGTCGGTTCTTTGGAAGCCGAAGTATCCAAACTCTCTGACTATCTTGATAATTGCCTGGTGGAGGAGAGCGGAGGATTGGAAGTCCGATAAGATTTGGTCGTTCAATTGTTCTTTGCATAAGATAACGAGCGGGTTTGTTTTGATGTTCAAACCGCACCGTTAACCGTGATCATACCATATTAAAGAACCTTACAATTCATTTAATATGGGAGTTTGACTCATAAACGTGGAGCGCAGGCCACCTCCCCGCCACAAGCGTGGAAGCTTCGCGATGACGCCCGGCATTCGCCGGGACGAGCGAGTGAGTGGAAGTGTAAAATGTTTAGGCAGATTCCCACCGTGTAACGAAGAGGTTCTTCAATACACATGATCGTTGGTCAGCGAGTGCGGTTTTTTATTTCTGGCTGTGAAGATTTGACCTGAGGAGAGACTATGCAAATCTATATGTATATTTTGCTTGGCGCGGCAATCGGCTTTTTTGCTTTTTTTTCCGGCTGGCTGCTGAACGCCAGGATGGGAAAAAACAGAATTCTTAACGCCGAAGATCGGGCCAAAAGAATCCTGGAAGATGCGGAAAAAGAAGCGGCAAATTTGAAGAAAGAGAAGATCCTCGAAGCAAAAGACGAATGGTACAAGCGGAAAAAAGAATTTGATTCGGACGTTCAATCCAAGCGGAGCAAGTTGCAGGCATCCGAAAAGCAGCTTGCCAACCGAGAAGAAAATGTTGAACGTAAACTCGACCTTTTGAACAAGAAGGAAGTTGGTCTGCAGGCATCCGAGCGTGATATGCAGGATAAGACAAGGCGCGTGGACGAAAAGGAAAAAGATCTCGCACGTCTCCTCGAAGACGAAAATACCAGGTTGGAACGAATTGCGGGCTTCTCGCGCGAGGAAGCGAAGAAACAACTAGTCGAAAATCTGGTTGAAACTGCAAAGGATGAAGCCACCCAGATGCTGAAAGAAATCCGTGATAAGGCAAAACAGGATGCAAGAAAAGAAGCACAGAAAGTCATAGTTCAGGCGATTCAACGTTCCGCTGCCGACCACACGGTGGAAACAAGCGTCAGTGTCCTCAACCTCGAGAGTGACGAAATGAAAGGCCGCATTATCGGCCGCGAAGGACGGAATATCAGGGCGTTCGAGGCTGCAACGGGAGTCGATGTCATTGTCGACGACACGCCGGAGGCGGTCATTCTTTCCGGATTTGATCCGTTTCGGCGCCAGGTGGCGAGGATGTCGCTGGAACGACTTATCGCTGACGGAAGGATCCATCCTGCAAGAATCGAAGAGGTGGTTGAGAAAGTGCGCAAAGAGCTGGAAGAGGAGATCATCCATCTTGGAGAAAATACTCTCCTTGAGATTGGACTCCATAGCGCCCACGCGGAAATTGTAAAACACATTGGTAAGATGAAATACCGCTCGAGCTATGGGCAGAACCTCCTGCAGCACAGCATAGAAGTTGCCTACTTGTGCGGGATTATGGCTGCGGAACTGAAGCTCGACACTATGTTGGCAAAACGAGCCGGATTACTCCACGACATCGGCAAAACGATTGATAAGAGTGTTGAAGGTCCGCACGCGCTGCTTGGTATGGAGTTGTGCAAGAAATTCAATGAGAATCCAGTAGTCAGCAATGCGGTCGGCTCCCATCACGAGGATATTCCGATGGAACATCCGATTGCAGCGCTCGTGCAGGCGGCGGATGCGATCAGCGGTGCCCGTCCTGGCGCCCGACGCGAATCAGTCGAGGACTACATCAAGAGACTCGAAAAGCTTGAGAATGTGGCAAAAGGATTCAACGGAGTACTCAACGTGTATGCGATCCAGGCTGGCCGGGAGGTGAGGGTAATTGTGAGCCACGAAAAGCTCGATGATGCAGCCGCTGATCAGCTTTCTCACGAAATTGCAAACAAGATACAGCAGGAAATGGAATATCCCGGCCAGATCAAAGTTGTGGTGATCCGGGAATTCCGGTCTGTGGCTCTCGCGAAATAATTCACATCGTTAAAATC
This sequence comes from uncultured Ignavibacteriaceae bacterium, assembly GCA_964579855.1. Taxonomy (GTDB): domain Bacteria; phylum Bacteroidota; class Ignavibacteria; order UBA10030; family UBA10030; genus JADGQA01. The sequence goes on from CAZOIM010000062.1 coordinate 12,118, forward strand.
TTCCGGGCGATGTTCATCGGATGACTGGCAAACGACGATTCATAGCGATTGGGATAACCGGAGGAATTGGGAGCGGCAAGACTGAAGTCTGTAAGATTTTTGAGAGGATGGGTGTTCCGGCACTCTCAGCGGATAGCATAGCGAAAGAGATCAGCAATTACGATCCTCGCGTGAAGCAACTCTTGGTGAAATTGCTTGGACCACAGGCCTACACCTCCGAAGGTGTGCTCGATCGACCCTTCGTCGCATCCAAAGTGTTTTCGAGTGAAAGCGTTCAAAAGAAGATCAATGCAATTATTCATCCGCGCGTAGAGGACGAAGTACAAAGCAGGTTTTCCGAAATGGAACGATCGGGAACCCCAATCGGAATTGTTGAGGCTGCATTGATCTATGAAGCGGGACTCGACCGATTGCTCGACGCCGTTGTCGTTGTCGACGCAGCAGAAGAAAACAGGATTAACCGCGTTATCAACAGGGATACATCAACGAAGTCAGCCGTGCTTGATCGAATAAAGTCACAAATGGATCCATCCGCAAAGCTCAAGAAGGCTGATTATATTGTACACAATGACGGAACAATTGAAGAACTCGAACAGAAAGCGAGATTCCTCTATTCCATTTTTCAAAGCCTGTCGGACCAATCTTCATGAACAAACCTATGCTTGACAAAGAACAGCAGCTCTTCTTCCACACATACAAACGACTCCATCTTGAAGTTGAACGAGGTGAAGGGTGCTACCTATTCACCAAAGACGGAACGCGATATCTGGATTTTTTCGGCGGAATTGCGGTCAATGCTCTTGGCTATAACCATCCGAAGCTCTGCAAAGCAATCGAAGACCAGATTCACAAGTATATCCACGTTTCAAATTACTTCGTTCAGCAGCCTCAGGTTAGCCTTGCAGAAAAAATACTCTCGGCAAGCAAGTTCCAGCGGATTTTCTTTACCAATAGTGGCACGGAAGCCACGGAAGGTGCGATCAAACTTGCACGCAAATGGGGAAAGCCTCTCGGAAA
>CAZOIM010000062.1:13234-15571 GCA_964579855.1 uncultured Ignavibacteriaceae bacterium
GATGAAATCCAGAGCGGCATTGGACGAACGGGGAAACTCTTTGGGTACATGCATACCGGGGTTACGCCGGATATCGTCCTTCTCGCCAAACCGATTGGAGGAGGACTGCCTCTTGGTGCGATCCTGGGAAACGATCGCGTAGCGGAAACTTTTACCTATGGTGTGCACGGGACAACCTTCGGCGGAAACCCGGTTGCTTGTGCGGCTGGGCTCGTTGTTCTCGAGGAAGTTCTCGACAAAGGACTTATGCGGCATGCCGAAGAAATTGGTATCTATCTTTTGTCGCGGCTTAGTCAGCTCAAAAAGGATTTCCCTTCACGTATTTCCGAGGTCCGTGGATTTGGCTGTATGATCGGAATGGAGTTGTCGAGTGACGGGCAGCCGGTTGTGGATGGAATGCAGCAGCGGAATATTCTGGTCAACTGCACCAACGTAAACGTCCTGCGGTTTGTCCCGCCGCTCATTATCACAAAAGAACAGTGTGACGAATTGATCACGGCTCTTCGTTCCGTCTTCGAGGAAAAGAAGAAATAATGGAACTCGAATCATCAAATCTTCGTGCTCCGGAACTCTATGGGGACTATTGGTTCAATTCCGAGCCGATTGCTCTGCGGGATCTCCGCGGACAAGTCGTACTCATTGAATTCTGGGATTATACAAACGCGGATTGCATCCATGCGCTTTCCTATCTCAAGGAATGGTACAAGAAGTACGAAGAATTCGGTTTGGTCATCATAGGGGTGCACACGCCGGAATTCAAGTTTGCCAAAAAAGCTGAGGTGATACAACGTGCAATCAGCCAATTACAGATCGCCTACCCCGTCGTTTTGGACAATGAGGCATTGTTATGGTCCGCATTTGGAGCTCGGTCCTGGCCGACCAGGTTTCTCATAGACAAGGATGGTTACGTCCGTTACTCGCACCAGGGCGAGGGTGGGTATCAGCAATTCGAACGCGCAATGCAGCAACTGGTCGTTCAGTCCGGCTTCCACGGCAGACTTCCGGAGCTGACGGAAACGATGTGGAGTAGTGATTCCCCTGCGAATGTGCGGCACCGGGCCACGGGAGAGATACATCTTGGATACTTGAAATCGGCACTGGGCAACAATGACGGCTACAATCCGGAGTCTATCATTGAGTACGCTGACCCCGGGATCTATCTCCCACAAAGGTTCTATGCCAGCGGGAAATGGCTGAGCGGCCGGGAGTGCTTCAGCTTTGAAGGCTCTCAGGAAGACCCCGGCTCTCTGATCATTCAGTATGATGCTTCCGAAGTGAATGCGGTCATGAACCCAGGAACAGCCGGTGTGAATGAAGTCATCATCAAACAGGACGGGCGCTCTCTTGACAAGGAATGTCACGGAGAAGACATCGTCATCGGCAACGACGGCGCAAGCCTCGTGCTTGTTGATTCTCCGAAGATGTACAACCTGACAAAGAACAAGGAATTTGGAAATCACAGACTCACTCTCACGACTTCTTCTCACGGTCTTGAAATCTACACTTTCTCGTTTTTCACTTCTGTCATTTTGGATCTCATCCAACGCAATTAATGAAGACCCGCGTTACGGAATTGTTTCGTATCGACGTTCCGATCATCCAGGCTGGGATGGTGTGGACGTCCGGACAGAAGCTTGCCGTGGCCGTGGCTGAAGCCGGAGCGCTCGGTCTCATTGGTGCCGGGTCGATGAAGCCCGATCTCTTGCGACAACATATCAGGAAGGCTAAGTCACGAACGACAAAACCTTTTGGCGTGAATGTCCCCCTTATCCGGAGCGACGCTATTGAACTCATCCAGACTTCGATCGAAGAAGGTGTGAAAATCATTTTCACGTCGTCGGGTCACCCGGGAAAGTTCATGGACCAATTGAAAAAAGCGCAGTGCATTGTCGCGCACGTTATTGCCTCCGTGAAACACGCCAGGAAGGCATTTGACAGCGGGTGCGATGCTGTTGTTGCAGAAGGATATGAGGCAGGTGGTCATAATGGCATAGACGAAATCACAACGCTCAGTCTAATCCCGCAAATTGTTGATGCCGTGTCAATCCCGGTGATAGCAGCCGGCGGTATCGCCGATGGCCGACAAATGTGCGCAGCATTAGCTCTTGGAGCGGAGGGAGTTCAAATTGGGACAAGGTTCGCCGCAACGGTGGAAAGCTCGTCCCATGAACGATATAAGCAAGCAATTGTCGATGCACAAGACAATGGGACGTTGCTTACCATGAGAAAAGTGACGCCGGTCCGCATGATCAAAAGTCCATTCGCAATCAAAGCACAGGAAGCCGAGGCAAGAGGATCAACGAAGGAGGAACTTCTCGAGTTGCTCGGATCGAGGCG
>CAZOIM010000062.1:15671-17980 GCA_964579855.1 uncultured Ignavibacteriaceae bacterium
GTTGCAGTTCTTCGGCTTCTTTTGTATATTTTTGGTGTGGTGATTTGAACGACAGCTTGCTCGCCACTTTAAATAATGAGCTAAAGCGTTGCTCGGATTCAGACTTCGTGCCCGGCGCCGCTTCAGTGCTGGGCTTTTTTGTTTCATCCAACGCCTTCCGGAGGATTCATATCAAAACACGCAAGCCCTTCGCGAGGTTACCAAGAGTTCAATGAGCAAGTCCTTTCTTGACATATTACGTGAAAAGATCATCGTCTTCGATGGGGCGACCGGAACGCATTTGCAGGGTCAAAACCTTACGCCGGACGACTTTGGTGGCGAACAACTTGCAGGATGCAACGAGTACCTTGTCATCTCAAAGCCTTCCGCCGTCCGTTTAGTGCACGCAGACTATCTCGAAGCTGGCGCTGACGTCATTGAGACGAATTACTTTGGTGGCGCACGGATTGTTCTTGCAGAATATGGATTACAGGATCGAGCATACGAACTTAACTTCAAGGCGGCTCAAATCGCCCGAGAAGTAGCAAACGAGTTCTCACTGTCCGGCCACAAACGGTTTGTTGCAGGTTCTATGGGTCCGACAACGAAGCTTCCCTCGCTTGGACACATAGATTTTCAGACCCTTGCCAAGGCATACTACGAACAAGCAAAAGGGCTTGTCGACGGCGGCGCGGACCTTCTGAGTGTGGAAACGTGCCAGGATGTTCTCCAGATCAAAGCAGCGCTGTTCGGAATTTTCAAATTCTTTAAAGATGAACGGAAACGCGTTCCCATCGTCGTCTCTGTGACCATTGAGACAATTGGCACGATGTTGCTCGGCACGGAAATCTCTGCGGCTATGACGGCAATCGAGCCTTACGACGTCGATGTCTTCGGTTTGAATTGTGCCACCGGCCCGAAAGAGATGTCCGAACACATTCGAGTTCTCTCGGACAGTTCTCCAATGCCAATTTTCGTCATGCCGAATGCAGGCCTGCCGGAAAATGTCGGCGGACACGCACATTACCATCTCTCGCCGGAAGACCTTGTCCATCATTTATCTCATTTCGTCAAGGACTTCGGCGTCAACGTCGTTGGCGGATGCTGTGGCACGACGAAAGAGCACATTCGTCAACTCGCGGCAGCAGTCGGGAATCTGTCCCCCAAGGAACGTGATCCTGAATTTATCCCCGGCGCGTCCAGCCTTTACCAGACTTCACCATTCCACATCGTTCCCCCTCCGATCCTCATTGGCGAACGGACGAATGCGAACGGCAGTAAGCAATTCCGCGACCTCCTAGGCAAAGAAGACTGGGAAGGCATTGTTGCGATGGGCAAGGACCAGGTAAAGGAGCAGGCGCACATGATCGATGTTTGCGCTGCCTATGTTGGTCGCGATGAAGCGGCAGATATGAAAGAAATCATCACTCGCTTCAATACGCAGGTTCAGGCCCCTCTTGTTATCGATTCTACAGAGGCAAATGTTCTCGAAGAAGCCCTTCAGCGAATCGGGGGAAAAGCCGTCGTGAATTCCATCAACCTGGAAGACGGTGAGGAACGAATCAATAAAGTGGTTCCCCTTTGCAGGGACTATGGTGCTGCGGTCATCGCATTAACGATCGACGAAAAGGGAATGGCAAAAACCGCCGAATCAAAGCTCGCGATCGCAAGACGCATATTTGACCTGGCGGTCGGGAAGTTTGGAATGAAGTCCCGGGATCTGATCTTCGACACGCTTACATTTACGCTCGGTTCGGGCGATGAAGAATTCCGCAAGTCGGCAATGGCGACGATTGATGCGATTCGTCTCATCAAGAAAGCGCTCCCGGGAGTACACACTTCTCTCGGTGTAAGCAACGCATCCTTTGGTCTCGCTCCGCATATTCGTCACGTCCTCAACAGTGTTTTCCTTCATTATGCCGTCGAAGCAGGGCTGGATATGGCGATCGTTCACGCGTCCCGGATCGTGCCGTTGTACAAGGTTGATGAAAAAGGGCGAGAACTATGCCGGCAATTGATCTTTGACGAACGGAAATTTGAAGGCGAAGGCGAATCCCGAAAGTGTGTCTTCGATCCACTCACCGAATTGATGAGCTACTACGCCGACAAGAAGCAGGAGGCCGCAAAAAAACAAGTCGTCAAAGGAGAAACTGCAGAGGAGCGGCTAAAAAACAGGATCATCGACGGCGACAAAGTCGGACTCCAGAAAGATCTGGACGATGCGCTTCAACGCCATCCAGCGCTGGAAATTATCAACGGCATTTTGCTCGATGGGATGAAAGTTGTTGGAGATCTTTTTGGGTCAGGTCAAATGCAACTGCCGTTCGTTC
>CAZOIM010000063.1:0-17788 GCA_964579855.1 uncultured Ignavibacteriaceae bacterium
TCGAATGGAAACAATCGAGCCATGTTCGAAATGTAAGGTGTCCTGAACGCTACTTGATTGTCTTCTCAAGATTTCGAAAAAGCTCAACTGAAGATTGCGCGGCATCATTTAGCTCATTTGAGTCTGCGCGTCGGTGCCGGCAATACGTTGTACCGGGAGGGAATATTCCTTCGTCGAAGTAAAGACATCAGATCGAAAGATCACGCACATGGTGAATCGAGCAAATGCAATGTGATCAAACTCACGATTCAACCGAGACTTGATTTCTATATTGAGTTAAGGCTGTTGAAGCATTCTGTGACGCTATAGGGCTGAGGGGAGGCTCTATGGAAGAAGCAGAGTGCTTCTTTCGTTTATGAAGGGGCCTGAAGCCGGGGATTGGGACCTAGTAGAGGGTCCCAAAGGTAAGAGTAATATAAAGACCACCGAAGTTCTTGAGAATCGAATTGGTCATTACCTGAATGCCAGCCGGGTAGGGAGAAAAATAGTAGCGAACGTTAACACCGGAAAGTGACCCTTTGTCCATTCCGAAATAAGCTCCCGCTCCGAGGTAACCCCCGACTGTGTAACGAAGTTGACCATATTTGAGGCTTGAAAAAAATTCAATTGGCTGGTATTGTTTGGATGTCTGTCCTGTAGTTTGATCGAAAACATCTTGCAAAGACGAATAAGGGGCGACGAAAATCAGACTTGGACCTGCACCTGCAGTCAGATAGGGGCGAAAATTGTCGACAATATCATCTTTGAACAGCCTGTATTGAACTCCCACCACGAGCGGCATGTAGATTAGACGGTTTATTTTGTTGGGGACGTATGATTGGCCCGTGTAATAATTGAAAAGCTCCACCTCACCTTCATCTTTCACATCTGATATTGCGAAGTCGAGGAAACCTGCGAGGTCCTCAGTGTACTCGTGTCGAAGAAAAAAACCGGCACCGAAGCCGTTGTTGGACATTAAGAGGTCAAATCCCCACGCGTTCAGAAGAGGAGAGTAAGCAGTCTGATTGACTAGGTTTGCATCAACGGGCTGGAAAATAATCGAAGAGTCTTTGCTGATTCTTGCTTGCGCGTAAGTGATGCCTGTCAGCAACACTGCTAAAGCAAATGCAGGGATCACGCGGCTTCTCATAGAATCGTCTCCTTTCCCGATACAACGCTCGTCTGCGAAATATAATTCCCACGACGCTGAAATTCAATACGCAACCGCTAGAGGACTGAGAAGACCGCGAATTTCAGGTATTTTGTTTCAGGCATTGATACCAGAACCGGGTGATCCGGACTCGCACCGGACAATTCCAGTAGTCTCAATTTTCTGCCTGATTTTCTTGAGCTTTCATCGACGGTCTCGAGGAAGGCCTCTTCGGTGATGTGGTGCGAACAGGATGCGGTGATCAGAAATCCACCTTCGTTGATAATGGATATTGCCAGTCCATTGATTGCTTTGTAGCCTTTCAGAGCGCTTTTTACATTCTTACGGCTCCGAGTGAACGAAGGCGGGTCGAGGATTACTACATTAAATTTCTTCTTTTGCGATGAATATTCTTTCAGGACATCGAAAACATCGCTTTGTATGAATTCTATGTTGTCCTTCTGATTAATAACTGAATTTACTCGTCCGCGTTCAATGGCGATGTCTGAACTGTCGATCGCAACGACGTTCTTCGCGCCTCCGAGAGCGGCATTGATTGCAAAACCACCTTCGTTGCAGAAGCAATCAAGCACATCTCCCCCCCGAACGTAATCCCTGACCGTTTTCCGATTTTCACGCTGGTCGAGAAAGAATCCTGTCTTCTGGCCTTTCATCAGGTCGACGTTGAACTTCGCTCCATATTCAGTCACGATAGTGTGCTCTGCGACTCCGCGCAGCGTTCCTTTCTTTTCCTCAAGATGTTCCAAGGTCCTCAGGGGTGTATCATTCCTCTCAACGATTGCTTTTGGATGAAGCATCGACTCCAGGACATCGCAGATCTCGGTCAACCGCCTATCCATCCCGCACGATAGAGTCTGGATCGATAGGTATTCATTGTATTTGTCGATGACGAGTCCTGGAAGGAAATCGCTCTCACCGTTCACGAGTCTGTACGACTCAGATTCAGGAAAAAGCTGTTTCCTGAGATTCAATGCGTCGGTGATTCTTCGTTGAAAGAATCCTGAAGATATCTCTTCCTGTTGCGAGGTGAGGAATCTGACCGATATCAGAGAGTGCGGATTGTAGAAGCCTAGGCCGAGGAATCTGCGATCGTAATTCTGGATTTCGACAATATCTCCCGCTAGTGGCGCACCGTTGAGAATTGCGATCTCGTTGCTGAAGATCCATTGGTGTCCTGCGAGAAGGCGCGCATCTTCACGTTTTTTGAGAATGACCTGATTTTCCATATGATGATGGTAGACAGAAATGGAGCAAGAAGCAACAAATGCAGTCACGTACAGAATTGGCAATATCTCGGAGATGCAGTTATCGGGGTTGGTGATTTGATGGGAACGATGGCCGAAGTTGAACCGCTGCGAAGGTGGATTCCAGACTGCCCGGTTGAATCAAAACCAAATGAATGCTATATTTTAAATGTACGGAGTTATTCTTCCACGTAGTTCTCAAGAGGAGCATTCGAAATGATTAATGTCACTCAAGTATTAGGAAATGACGCGAAGTCGTTGTTGGAACATCAATGCAAGACAATCCCGAAGGAAAGTCTTTTCTTGCCGGGTCCGGATTTTGTCGATCGTGTGTTTGCGATTTCTGATCGGCCCACGCCAGTCCTGAGAAGCCTGCAACAAATTTTTGGAAACGGACGTTTAAGCGGGACAGGGTATCTTTCGATTTTGCCTGTGGATCAGGGAATTGAACATTCTGCGGGAGCATCATTCGCTCCCAACCCGATGTATTTCGAGCCTGAAAATATTGTCAAATTGGCAATGGAGGGGGGCTGCAATGCTGTAGCGTCGACTCTCGGTGTTCTCGGAGCAGTCGCACGAAAGTACGCGCACAAAATCCCGTTTATCCTGAAGATCAATCACAACGAGTTTCTTTCTTATCCGAACACGTACGACCAGACCATGTTTGCAAGCGTTGAACAGGCGTCTGAAATGGGAGCTGTTGCTGTTGGAGCTACCATCTACTTCGGATCAGCAGAATCGCGTCGACAAATCTGGGAGGTGAGCCAGGCGTTTCACCAGGCCCACAAGCTGGGAATGGCGACGATCCTTTGGTGCTACACCCGCAACGCTGCTTTCAAAACGAAAGAAAAAGACTATCACGTTTCTGCCGATCTTACAGGTCAGGCAAACCATCTTGGCGTAACAATTGAGGCAGATATTGTTAAACAGAAATTACCCGAGAACAACGGTGGGTATCTCGCGCTCAGTACGAAGGAACACCCTTACGGCAAGACCAGCAAGAAAGTGTACGAGCAGCTCTCATCCGACCATCCGATCGATCTCACGCGGTATCAGGTGGCGAACGGCTATATGGGAAGGGCCGGACTGATCAATTCTGGTGGTGCATCTGGCGAGAATGATATTGCCGAGGCTGTGAAAACTGCGGTGATCAACAAACGCGCCGGGGGGATGGGACTCATTTCAGGCCGTAAAGCTTTTCAGAAGCCGATGAAAGATGGAGTTTCTATTCTCAACGCCATTCAGGATGTTTACCTTTCGAAAGACGTCACGGTTGCCTGAGGCTTGTGCATTGGCACATCGAACTGACTAATTGGAGCAAAGAAACAGAGAGATTGACTTCGAAGGCGTCAAGTTGTGTGCTTGGCGCCTTTGATGTTTTTTTGGAAACCTGGCGTGTACCGCCGCAAATTCCGGTCTCGCAATGAAGCTGAAATGTATTATCTTCGACGTTGATGGCACATTGACCGCAACGAGTCGTTTGATATTTGATTCGTTCAATCACATCGCTGAACGCTACAAACATCGACGATACAGGGACGAAGAGATCGTGAAGATGTTTGGTCCGCCGGAAGAAGGTGCACTGCTCTCCATTGTCGCCAAAGATCAGATTGATGAGGCAATGGCCGAGTATCTTCAGTACTATCGGAGCCATCACGCCGAGTTGGCGTATCTTCATCCGGGAATAAAGGCGGTTCTTGACTTCATCAAGAGTCGAGGCTGTAAACTCGCGGTCTTTACCGGCAAAGGAACGCACACAACACGAATATCATTGGAGGAACTTGGCGTCGAGACGTACTTTGATTTCGTCGTTACCGGAAATGATGTGGTAAATCATAAGCCTTCTTCGGAAGGATTGGTCAAGATTCTCGAACACTTTTCGCTGGCTCCGGACGAAGCTCTCATGATCGGTGATGCCGTGTCAGACATCAAGGCGGCACAGGAAGCGGGCATAAAAGTCGGGGTTGTGCTGTGGGATTCCTACGCCGGTGAAAAAGTGCGCTCGATGCACTCAGACTTTTCGTTTACCACAGTGAATGATCTTGAACAATGGCTTAGGAAGAATCTTGACTAATGGGACCGAACGAACAATAGGGGAGCAAATACTCTCTCCCTTTTGGAATGCCATGGCGAAATTCGGACCTGCATTGCTTGTTGCCTTGTTCTACGCGACAGTCGTAATGCATTACACCTACACTCCGGACGACACCTATATCTATCTTCAGTATGCCAAGAATATAGCCAACGGCAATGGTTTTGCGTTCAATGCGAACACTCCGAGCTATGGTGTTACCGGTCCATTGTGGGTTCTTTTGATCGCGGCTGGTGCGAAGGCTGGTTTGGATCCACTCATCGTTGCCAAGACGTTTGATTTGCTGTTTGCCAGTCTGTCGATCATCCTTGTCTACACATTTTCGGCAACACTCATCCAGGATAAGATCTATGCTCTTTTCGCGGCGTTGATTGTCTCTTTCGACGCGTGGTTTCTCCGATGGTCCGGATCGGGGATGGAGACTTCACTTGCTGTAATCCTGGTTCTCCTTGCTGTTAAATACGCCTATTCGGGTGATTATCACATCGCGGCATTTGTCACAGGATTGCTTACACTGGTGCGACCGGAGGGTGCTCTCTTGTTTGTCGTTGTTCAGTTTGAAAATTTCATAGTATCTTTTATTCTCGGCAGGAACAGGCGAATGTTTTGGATGGCATCGCTGATCTACATCCTCGTGGTATTGCCGTGGGTTGTATATTCCTTCAGAACCTTTGGACAGATTGCCCCGAACACTGAACTTGCGAAAACCGCCATACACTGGTCGATGCAAACTGTTTTGAGCACGATGTCCGATTCGTTGCAGGTGTTGGGCTCGACACAACTGCTGATGATTCTCTTGCTCCTGGTTGGCGTGCCGCTCGCTGTGGTAAAAGGCGGAATTGGCACTTTTATTGCAAAGGTGGTACCTATCCTTTGGGTAGTCATTCTTGTACTTGGCTATATAGTCTTGAATGTGCAGGTGGTCTCGCGATACCTCGTCCCTGTCATTCCGTTGATAGTTATCTACGCATTGTGGAGTCTCAAACAGATGGAGGTATCATTGCGCTGGTCTTCAAGGAAAACGATGATCGCTCTTTGCGCCATCTCGTTTGCAGCAATAGTTCAAAACCAATTAGTATACAGAATTGCGGTTGTCCCGCACATGCAGGCATTTGCCAGAGGCATGGAACGTGGCATCAAACCGATCGCGATTTGGCTCCACGCAAACGCGGAGAATAATGCGTCCGTCCTAACTCCTGATATCGGGATGTTGGGCTACATTGCAGACAGGGAAATATTCGACACCGCAGGCCTTGTCTCACCCTCGGTAAAGATAGCATTTAATGGCGCGAGTTACGATGAAGGAATGCAACAGAGGCTTTATCGATCCGTGGTAAATCCGGATTTTGTTGTTGATCGCTCGACCACGAAGGAAAGACTCTCTTCCGATTCGCTTCGGCCGGTCATGACAACGGAGTTCGGCGACCTCGGAATACGAAAGTCGGGAACCGTCTACTACACCTTGTATAAGGCATATCGATGAAACGTTTTCTCATTTTCGTTGAGTTGTTTCTGTTCTCTTTTACCTTGAACGCTCAGGATCTATTCGCGACGAGAATCAAAGGATTGCGAGTGAATGGCGTGGCGAAGGATCGTTTTCCCATTGCGGGACTGAATTCCGACACTGTATCAATAGAATTCGATCTTGATAGCAGTCAACCAGAAGATTTTCGAGTCAAGTTTTATCATTGCGAAAAAGACTGGTCTGTCACCAAGAATCAGTTCGTCAACGATGAAATGCGGAACTCAACCAAATTCCCGATCCCATTTGAGCACGCCCCCATCGGCGTGGTGCATTACACATACCACTACACACTTCGCGTTCCTGGGTTTCCAGGAGTCGAAAAGTTTCCTTATTCGGGAAATTACGTGTTTGAGATTTGGGACAACGACCAGACGACCCTCCTCGGGAACGGAAGGATTTTTGTGGCCGAGAAACGTATTCCGATCTCGATGACAATTTTGAACCGCCAATTACCTTCTGCAGGAATTCCGTTCAACCAAGTGAACAAGATCGAGATTGGCGTTGAAATACCAGGAGACGCAGGACTCGAATCGGATCAGATTGTAACGAACCTTGTCCGTACTGTTGACGTTTATAAAAATCGTGAATTGCACACGCCGCATCGGATTGAAGTCGATGACGATAGCCCCAACACATTTGTCGATGGACTGGGAACCGGTAATCTTAAGTTCATCATCGATAATGTTGAAGCTGGAAATGAGTACCGACATCTTGACCTCACCGACGTTGACTACTACCCACCGGATCGATTGTCGAGAAACAGGGACGGTGCGGATCTGAGCCGCGTGTATCATCAAGGTGCTCCAGACAACGACGGGCAGTCCACGGTTGTGGCGGACTCACGGTATTCTGACTACCTCAAGTACCAATTCGAACTGGACCGCGAATCCGACGATCTCTCCCCGTTGTATGTTGTCGGAGATTTTAACAATTGGACTACCGGCGAAGCCTGGAAAATGAAGTACGACAATTCAACGCAACGCTACATGCTGCAGGCTGAATTGAGGCGTGGCATCTACGATTATCAATATGTTTGTAGCGGAAACAATTGGAACGGCGTCGAGGGTAATGATTGGAGAACGGTAAATCAGTACACGGCAATTCTCTATTATCACGATATCAATTTCGGTGGATTTGACAGAATCATCGGATATGTGCAACGCTCAAGTTCCGGTGGTACACAAGCCACAACAAAATAGGCACTGTCGCATCCTTCCTAATCCAGGAATAAGCTCATGCAAAAACTTAATGTAGGCGTGATCGGCGTGGGACATCTGGGAAGTCTTCACGCAAAAATGTATTCCCAACTTGGGAACGCAAACCTCGTCGGACTGTTTGACGTCGATGGGGAAAAGGCCCGGAAGGTTGCCGACGAACTGGGGTCCAAGGCGTTTGGAACGATTGAGGAGATGGTAGATGGAGTAGATGCAGTCAGTATCGTGACGACCACGATGGCGCACTTCGATGCGGCCCGGACTGCCCTGGAACACGGCGTGCACACGTTTATCGAAAAACCAATTACGGAGACCATTGAACAGGCGAAGTCGCTCGTGACGTTGGCTGAGAAGAAACACCTCAAAATCCAGGTTGGTCATATTGAACGATTCAATCCTGCAATCCTTGCACTTGAATCATACAACCTCAAGCCGCTTTTCATTGAGTCGCACCGACTTGCGCAATTCAATCCCCGTGGTTCGGACGTTGCTGTCGTCCTCGATCTTATGATTCACGATATTGATCTCATTCTCAGCCTTGTGAAATCTCCTGTCGCGCGGATCGATGCGAACGGTGTGGCTGTAGTATCCGATACTGCCGACATTGCCAACGCGCGGATACAGTTTCAGAGCGGATGCGTTGCAAACGTTACGGCAAGTCGGATTTCGCAACAAAAAATGAGGAAGATGAGGCTCTTCCAGCAGGATGCATACATTTCAATCGATTTTGCACAAGGAATCTCTGAGGTGTTTCGATTGGTCGATGAAGGAGACACCAACGCCAAGCCGACAATGTTGTTGGGCAAGATAGATCAAGGCTCGAAGAAAAGAGATATTATTTATGAACAACCGGAAGTGAAAGAGGTCAACGCGTTGAAATATGAACTCAACTTGTTCGTCGAGGCGATCATTAATGATACGGATCCTCCGGTGGATGGCAAGGATGGAATGCAGGCTCTTGAAGTTGCCAGGGAGATCCTTCAAAGAATTGACACACAAAAAGTCAAATTGGTCTGATGGCGCTTCAAAGTATCCATATTGATGAACCCCTTCTTGTTGAAGTAGGTCGGGTCGCCGATGCGGATGCGATTTCCGTCTTTGTCGTAGGCGGATTCGTCCGGGATCAACTGTTAGGCAAGAAAGTCAAAGACATTGATGTTGTGGTTCTCGGAAGTGGAGTAGAATTCGCCGCGAAAATGGCGAAGAAGTGGAACGCATCAAACCTTGTAGTCTATGAGAGGTTTGGCACTGCGATGATCCAACTGGATGCTTATAAGATCGAATTTGTTGGCGCCCGCAAAGAAAGCTACAATAAAGAATCGCGGAAACCCGATGTCGATCGGGGGTCGCTTGCCGACGATTTATCGCGGAGAGATTTTACCATTAACGCCATTGCCGCTTCATTAAATAGCGAGTCGTTCGGTTCACTGCACGATCCTTTTGATGGGCAGGCGGATTTGAAAAGGAAGTTGCTGAAAACACCTCTCGATCCGGAAAAGACCTTTGATGATGATCCCCTTCGGATCCTGAGGGCGGTCAGGTTCTCTTCCCAACTTTCCTTTGAAATCGATCCATCAGCCAGGAATGCCGGCATGAAGATGAAGGATCGCTTGAAAATTGTTTCGCAGGAAAGAATTACGGATGAATTTCTGAAAATCATGTCGAGTCCAAAACCGTCTGTTGGATTGCAGGCCGCATACGATATGGGGCTCCTCGCCGTGGTGTTTCCCGAATTGGAATCTCTTGCCGGCGTGGACCAGCGGCAGGAATTCCATCACAAGGATGTCTTCAAGCATACTCTGATGGTGCTGGACAACCTTAGCGAACGGACTGAGAGTATTTGGTTGAGGATGGCCGGACTCCTGCATGACATTGCCAAACCCAAAACCAAAGCATTCGTAGAAGGAATAGGCTGGACGTTTCACGGCCACGAAGAGATGGGGGCAAGGATGGTAAAGCCCATGTTCCGACGGATGCGTCTGCCGATGGAGCATGTGCCGTACATCGAAAAGCTCGTTCGTCTGCATCTTCGCCCGATGGCACTCGTCGATTCTGTGGTCACAGATTCTGCCGTGCGAAGGTTGATGTTCGATGCAGGAACTGAGATCGATGATTTGATGAATTTGTGCAAGGCGGACATAACGTCGAAGAATCCACGACTCGTCGAACAAGTCAGAAAGAATTACGAGCTTGTGATCGAAAAGATGAAGGAAGTGGAGGAGAAAGACCGCATTCGTAACTGGCAGCCGCCATTACGGGGTGAAGAGATCATGCAAATGTGCGATTTACCTCCGGGCAAGCTCGTTGGAATACTTAAAGACCGAATAACGGATGCAATTCTTGACGGAATCATTCCGAATGAACACGACGCCGCAAGAGATTACTTAGTACTTGTAAAAGATGAAGTTGTACGCTCCTATGTGGAGGGATCGGGCTCTAAGGAGCACAAAACGCAACAATTCCCATTATAAGGAAACATTTCTGTGCCGATTTCGGTCTAAACAGCCAGTGTTTTTGGGGAAGAAATGAAACTTTGAACTTATTTTGCCGTTTATAAGTCATTGATGGCGATGCCGTTCGAACGAAACCCGCACTAATTGCTCTATGTTCAACCCTGGAGATTTTCTCATGAAGAAGTTTTTTGCCCTCTTAATGGCGACACTGTTCTCAGCTGTCTCAATAATTGCACAGACTCAGACAAACCAATCCAAGACCATTACTCTTGACCAAGCCCTTACGATAGCATTTGAACGGAACGTGACTGTTGCACAGGCAGCGAATAGCGTAGATATTGCAAAAGCTGGTGTGCTTCAAGCGTATGGTTCGTACATTCCAAAACTCGGTGCCAATGGCTATTTCGAACGCCAGGGAGCAAACTCTCCCGCGTCGCTACGAACATTTGGCGGATTCGCCTTAGCGTATCCGAGAATTGACCAGTACTACAATACGTATTACGGGGCAGTTGGTCTCACCTATACGCTCTTCGATGGTTTCAACCGTGAAGCGCTCTTTGGTTCTGCAAAAACCGGAGAACAACAAGCCGAGCAGACATATGATCGCACTCGTCAATCCATTGGCTATTCCGTGATGAGTTTGTATCTCAACGTACTTCAAGGAGAACAGCAGGTCAAGGTCCTTCAACAAAACCTGACGAACGAGAAGAATCTCCTGGTGAGAATCACTGAGCAGAATCGATTGGGTGCCCTTGCGATCGGCGATGTTTACCGGGAAGAGTCCATCGAAGCACTAGCAGAGTATAATCTCATAAGCGGCCAGAATCAGTTTGATAAATCGAAAGCAGACTTGCTCAATTTGTTGGCGGTCGACGTGAATCAGGACTACGTCATTGCGGATCCGTCCGTGGCAACGCAAATCAAACAGGTGGAAACGGATTCAAGCATAGAATCGCTGGGCACGTTCGACGATTTGTTTAAACGTGCGCTGGTTTCCAGGCTGGATTATGCAGTTGCTCAAGGTGGGGTCAATCTTGCCGACCTCGGTATTACCGAAGCTTGGAGTACGTATTATCCAAACCTCAGTGTAAGTGGAAGTCTTTCGACAAACGCACAGGATTGGCCGACAGCCTCAAGTTGGGCCAATCACAGCACGAACATTGCTCTTACTCTAAGCTGGCAGCTCCCCGAGATCTTTAGTTCAGTGCAACGGATCCAAACAGCAAATATCGCGAAGAAGAATGCCGTACTTCAAATGCAACAGGCTGCAAGGGACATTAGCGTTCAATTAAAGAAAGCACTTCTTGATCTCGAAGCTGCTCGGAAACAATATGTCGCAAGCCAAAAAGGTGAAAAAGCTTCCGAGCAGGATAGAAAAACCGCCGAGGCGAAGTACAAACTTGGTTCAGGAACTCTCCTGGACCTACAGGTCGCAAATGCAACATATCTGACTGCGCAACTGACAACACTCACAAATGCGTATAACTATTTTACACTTAAGAAGAATCTTGACCTCGTAATCGGTGAAAAGAAATACTAGCGCAACCAGACAAGTAGTTCATTCATAGAGATTCTAAGTTAGGGAGCAAGGAACAATGGCAAATGGCAACGGAAAGAAATCCAAAAAGAAAATCATTATTTTTTCGATCATCGGCGTGGTCCTTATAGGACTCGCGGCTCTCGTTTTCCTGGGGAGCAAACGTGAGACGATTGTCACCGTTCAGACTGAGAAGACGGTCAAAAAGAACATTACACAAATTGTCTCCGCGACCGGGAAAATACAGCCTGAAACACAGGTGAAGATCAACGCTGAAGTCAGCGGAGAGATCATCGACCTTCCTGTCCACGAGGGTCAGACGGTCAGGAAAGGGCAACTGCTTGTCAAGATCAAACCGGATGCCTACAAAGCACAGCTCGACCAATCTGAGGCGAGTTTGAAGATGGCCGAGGCGAGTTTGACCAAAGCAGATGCGGATTTCAAACGTGTCCAGGGACTCTTTGCCAAACAGCTTGCTTCGGATGCCGACATGGATGCTTCACGAGCGGCGCGTGATAATGCGAAAGCTTCCTACGATCAGGCATTTTCAGCGGTCAACCAAACGAGGGATATGTACTCGAAGACGACCATCTACGCTCCGATGGATGGAATCGTCAGCCAATTGATTTCTGAACTCGGCGAGCGGGTGAGCGGAAGCACGTTCACACTCGGTACGCAGATCATGACCATTGCTGACCTATCAAAAATGGAAGCCCGAGTGGATGTCGGAGAGAACGATATCGTCATGGTAGGTATTGGAGACTCCACGCGCATCCAGGTGGATGCCTTTCCAAATCAGACATTTGTGGGCACGGTTTCACGCATTGCAAACACGGCAACAACTACCGGAGCCGGCACACAATCAGAAGTCACAACGTTTGAAGTTCGAGTTTCGATCCTGGGCGCGGATACCATCCAGTTCCGACCAGGAATGTCTATGAACGCCGACATTGAAACCGAAACTCACACGAATGTGCTTGCGGTTCCCATACAGTCCGTGACTGTGAGAATGCCCAAAATGGAGAAGAAGGACGAGGGTCCCAAAGAGGGCGAGGCTCAGCTAAGCACCGGCAAGAGTAAGATCAAGGAGAAGGAAGAGGACAAGCTTTCCGAAATTGTCTTTGTTGTCTCTGATGGAAAGGTGAAGACTGTCAAAGTCAAACGCGGACTGAGTAATGACGCTTACGTCGAAATTACGGGTGGAATCAAAGAAGGCGAGGAAGTAGTTTCGGGTCCATTCAAGGCCATCAATAAGGATTTGGACGATGGATCACACGTCAAAGTAGACAACAAGAAAATGCCTGCGACGGGTTCTATCGCAGAAAAGGGAAGTTAGGAACATAGATGATGAGGTTTGTTGCCGCGATTTGTATTTTGCCGTGGATCCTTTTTGCACAATCTGTGGAAGATGGAAAAACGGAAATTGGACGTGGACATATCAGTCGCGCAAAAGAGATTTTCGAATTCGTCCTCAAGTCGGACAACAACAATGCCGAAGCGCACTACCAGTTGGGACTGATTGAGTTGCGGAGAGATTATAGAGACGAGGAAGAGTCGGTGGATCATATGGAGAAGGCCGTCGAGTTGACACCTCAAAACGCCGACTACCAATATGGTTATGGAGCGGCCCTCGGAATGAAAGCCCAGAATTCGGGTGTGTTCAAACAGGCATTTCTTGCTCCAAAGATCAAGCACGCATTCCTGAGGGCAGTCGAATTAAATCCCAAGCACGTTCGCGCACGAATAGGTTTGGCCCAGTACTACGTGAAGGCTCCTTCAATCATGGGTGGAGATGAGGAGAAGGGATGGCAGGAACTCGACACCGTGATTGTGTTGGACGAATTTCAAGGTCGTACTGCGAAAGCCGGTCTCCTCATCAGCGAAAAGAAATTCGACCCCGCTGAAGAAGAGTTGAAGACGCTGACAGCCCATTGTCCAGATGACTGGAGAGCGTGGAGTTCGCTGAGTAGTTTCTATGTCCGGCAAAATCGTGTTGAAGATGGAATACGTGCGGCAAAAAAAACTGTCGCCTTAAAGCCGGATACAGCCGAATCATTCAAGATTCTCGGCCAAGCTCAGCTTCAAAAAGGAGATTATGATTCCGCGATCGAAAGTCTCAAAAAAGCCCTCACGCTGGACAAAGATTATATCACTGCAGTGTATTTTCTCGGAAAGACGTATCAAGCGAAAGGAATGAAGAACGAGGCACGCGAGTCATACATGCGCACGCTCGATCTGAATCCCTGGGAAAGTCTTCGCAAGGAAGTGGAAAAGAACCTCAAGGATTTATCATCATAGAGTAAAGGAATCCGCCATGGCTGTTATCAAGCTGAGCACTATCACAAAAATGTACCAGATGGGTACCGAACAAGTCCATGCATTGCGCGGCGTGAGCCTTGAAATTGCACGGAACGAATACGTCGCCATTATGGGACCTTCCGGCTCAGGAAAATCCACATTGATGAACATCATCGGTTGTCTTGATACGCCCACCTCCGGCTTGTATGAACTGAACGGCTTGAACGTGAGCGACATGAACGATAATCAACTCGCAAAGGTGCGGAACAAAGAGATAGGTTTTGTGTTCCAGACATTTAACCTTCTGGCGCGTTCGGATGTTCTCCATAATGTTGAACTGCCTCTGATTTATGGCGGCATCGGGTCGGCTGAGCGGAAGAGAATGGCAAAAGAAGCTCTGCAACGCGTCGGATTGGGTGATCGCATGACCCACAAGCCGAACGAGCTCTCCGGCGGTCAACGACAGCGCGTGGCCGTTGCCCGCGCCCTTGTCACCCGTCCTTCTATTCTTCTCGCCGACGAGCCGACGGGAAATCTTGACAGCAAGACAGGCGAGGAAATCATGGGATTGTTCGAAGATCTGCATCGGGAAGGAAATACCATAATTCTTGTTACGCACGAGGCGGATATCGCTGCTCACGCGCACCGTGTTGTCAGAATCCATGACGGAATGATCGAATCCGATCAATTAACCAAAGATCGAAAAGTGATTCTCACGCCCACACCACAAACAGTTTAGTCATGAGTTATTACCTTATCGAGTTCAAGGAAGGTCTCGGCTTCTCGTTCCGGGCCATTCGCGCAAACAAAATGCGTTCGGCGTTGACAACGCTCGGAATCGTAATTGGCATCGTCTCGGTGACTCTTATGGGCACGGCGATCGAAGGTCTTAATGAAGCCTTCAATGCAAGCATTGCCAAACTCGGTGCAGATGTTCTGTATGTCCAGAAATTTCCCTGGGGGGGAGGTCAGGATTGGTGGTTGCTCAGGAACCGGCCGGACATTACATTCCGAAACGCAAAAGATGTAGCCCGCGAAGCGACGCTTGCTCAAAACGTGACAGTCGTCGCAGGAACAGGGGCAACAGTGAAGTATCAGCAGAAGTATGTTGAGGGTGTCATTATTATTGGAACGGATGAACAATTTGTTGAAACGGTCGGCACCAACCTCGCGTTGGGGAGATTTCTTTCAAAGCAAGAATCTGATGGTGGCAGACCAGTGTGCGTTCTAGGATCTGAGATTTCCACGAGTCTCTTTCCGAATGAAAACCCTCTGGGGAAATCCGTAAAATTGGGCGATTTCACATATCGCGTCATCGGCGTCGTCGAAAAACAAGGAAGTTTGCTCGGCGTTGAAAGCTTGGACAATCGCGTTTATGTTCCTGTCGTTCGTTTTTTTGGTGAGTTCGGGTCTAAGCGACACATGAGCATGTCGATATGGGTCAAGTCGCCAAGCAAGACAATGCTTGATGATACAAAGGAAGAACTGCGTGGCATTCTAAGAAAGGCACGTCACCTTGCTCCGAAAGATCAGGATAACTTCTCCATCAATCAGCAGGAAATCCTTATTCAAACGTTCAACACTATCGGTGGCGTCATCGCGGCTGTTGGTCTGTTCATCACAGGGTTATCACTATTTGTGGGCGGCATCGGAATCATGAATATTATGTTCGTATCCGTTACTGAACGAACGAAAGAGATCGGACTTCGTAAGGCGGTCGGTGCTCCTCGACGGACGATCCTGATGCAATTTCTGATTGAGGCTGCTGCTTTGTGTCTTATGGGTGGATTTATCGGCCTTGCAATAGCTTACCCAATAAGTCTGATCATCGATACCGTCTTACCGACATCGATGCCACTCAGCGTGGTATTTATAGCCATTTTCATCTCATTGTTGGTTGGGTTGATATCAGGGTTCCTACCCGCCTTCCGTGCTTCTCGCATGGATCCGGTCGATGCACTGCGGTACGAATGACAATGCCGCACTAAAATGCACACGAAAGGAAATGCTTTGCGATGAATATCGGTGAAATCATTGGTATCGCAATGTCCGCAATTCGCTCGAACAGGCTTCGGTCGATTCTGACGTTGCTCGGTGTTGTCGTCGGAGTATTTTCCATCATTGCGGTTATGACCGCAGTTCAAGTATTGCAAAGCAGCATCGAAAACGGACTCAGCGGCCTTGGCTCCAGCACATTTCAAATTCAGCGTATGCCGAATTTTGCGAGCCACAAAGAATGGCACGCCGCTCAGCTTCGCAAGAAAATCACCATTGATCAAGCGCAGCGGTTCGTCCAAAAGACGAGGCTGGCCCAATACATTGGTATCGAGAGCTCAGCATGGGGATTGGTCGTCAAAGCCGGAGGTTTAAAAACCAACCCAAATATCTCGGTCATAGCAGAAAATGTAGAGGGATTGTATACCAACAACTGGACCATGGGCGAAGGGAGACCCTTCAACCAAGGTGATATTGAGACTGCGCAGAAAGTGGTAATCCTGGGAGCCGAAGTAGCCAAAAAGATTTTTCCAAATAGCGGAGCGATCGGATCGGAAATCAGGGTAGGCAGTTTTCGCTATCAGGTGATCGGTCTTTTCGAGGCACAAGGTTCTGCGCTTGGCGGAAATAACGACAATTTCGTGGTCATCCCGCTGTCGACTTTCCTTGAACAATACGGCCACAATCGGGATCTCCATATCATGGTAAAATCCAAATCCCCGGAATTGTTTAATGACGCGCTGGACGAAGCTCGTTACGTCATGCGGACGATTCGCAAGGTCGATCCAGGAAAGGAAGACGATTTTGAGATCTTTTCCAATGATTCTCTTATTTCGACATTCAACGATTTTACACTTTACATCAAGCTCGGTGTCGGTTTCATTAGTTTTATAGCTCTTCTGGCTGCGGGCGTTGGGATCATGAACATTATGCTGGTTTCTGTAACCGAACGAACACGTGAGATTGGAATTCGCAAAGCGGTTGGCGCGCGGAAGGCGAGTATTCTCAGTCAGTTCGTGGCGGAGGCAGTTGTGCTTTGTCAGATAGGTGGAATTGTGGGAATCGGTCTCGGAATTCTTGCGGGTAACCTGGTTGCCTTGGCATTCAATATTCCGGCAGTGTTTCCTGTGGATTGGGCGTTGATAGGATTCTTCTTGTGTCTTTTTATTGGGGTAGCATTTGGTGTCTATCCTGCATGGAAGGCCGCGAATCTCGATCCTATCGATTCCCTGCGTTACGAATAGGAACCTCTATCATCACCATTCTGTTCTAGATCATTGTGAACTTCAGCGAAACGATCAATATCGCCCTGTCCGCAATTAGGGCAAACAAACTTCGTTCCACGCTTACCCTTCTGGGTATCGTCGTTGGCGTCTTCTCGATCATCGGTGTCATGACGGCCGTTCAAGTGCTGCAGAGCAGCATCGAAAACGGATTGAGCGACCTCGGCGCCCATACTTTTCAAATCCAAAAAATGCCCCGATTTGCGAATCGCAAAGAATGGATGAAAGCGATGGCGCGGAAAGATATTACCTACGATCAAGCCAGAACCGTTGAACAACGAATGACGCTCGCCGAGTATGTCGGGATTGAAGGATCAGGTGGGGGGTACGTCGTTCACGCAGGTGACCTCAAGACAAATCCCGATGTTGGAGTCTTTGGAGAAACTGATGAAGGGTTCCCCACGAACAACTGGACTATACAGGATGGGAGACTCTTTAGCCAGAATGAACTCGAACACAACGAAAGCGTTGCCATCCTCGGAAATGCTCTCGTCAAGAAACTCTTTCCTGATGGACACGCCGTTGGAAGAGATATCAGAGTGGGAGCTCTCAAAGTCACAGTCGTCGGAACCGTGGAACCTAAAGGCGCAGCGTTAGGGGGAGATCAGGACAATTTTGTGATTTTACCCCTCGAAACATTTCTGAACAGATTTGGGAGACGTCAATCGCTGCACATCATGGTCAAATCAAAGACTCCTGAGGACTATGAGGACGCGATGGACGAAGCGAGGTTCATTCTTCGTGCTATCCGCCAGGTATCCCCGGAAAGCGAAGACGATTTCTATATTTTTTCCAACGATTCCGTGATTTCGGCGTTCAATGATTTCACATTCTACATTAAGATGGGAGTCGGCTTTATCAGCTTCATTGCCTTGTTGGCGGCGGGGATTGGAGTTATGAATATTATGCTCGTCTCGGTCACGGAACGGACGAAGGAAATTGGCATTCGAAAAGCAATCGGCGCGATGAAAGCGACTATTCTCGGACAATTCGTTGT
>CAZOIM010000064.1:0-2843 GCA_964579855.1 uncultured Ignavibacteriaceae bacterium
GTGTGTATGTAAAAGTCGTCAGGGTGAATCCCGAGGAACGGCAGATCGATTTTGCCATAGCCGAGGGAGACCCCAAAAATCCTCACGGGGAATAGATTGGAACTTGCGGGCATATTTTTTGTTAGTACCAAGAGATTCTGAAATTTGATTGTTCCCGACTTTTTGTCTAGACTTGAAATAAGACCCAGGATGATGATGCATTCGAAAGACCATAGTAGAACGATTCTTCTGCTTCTTGTCGGAGCATGCCTCTTCGCGGGCACCGCTCAGGCCCAAAATTCCGTATTCGGAAAGAACAAAGTCCAATACAAGGACTTTCAATGGCAGTACATTCAGACCGATCACTTCGACATCTATTTCTCCCAGGATGGAGAGGAACTCGCCGCGTTCGCGGCACAGGTAGCCGAAGATTCATACAAGGACATCAGCAAGCTTGTCCGGTACGAAATCAACAATCGGATTTCAGTTATCGTCTACAACTCCCACAACGAGTTTCAGCAGACGAATGTCGTCGGTGAGTACCTCGAAGAAGGAATAGGGGGAGTGACGGAACTCTTCAAGAATCGTGTCATCCTGCCGTTTGAAGGAAATTACGAGCTATTCCGTCACGTCATCCATCACGAGCTCGTGCACGCCGTTTTGAATGACATGTTTTACGGCGGTTCGATCCAATCTCTTATTTCCGCGCGCAATCCGCTGCAGCTACCGCAATGGATGAATGAGGGGTTGGCGGAATATGCGGCACTGCGATGGGAAACAAATTCGGATATGTTCTTGCGGGACGCAACTGTGAACAACTACCTCCCCCCGATCAATTACCTCGGCGGATATTTCGCATACCGAGGCGGTCAATCGGTGTGGTACTACATCGCAAACAAATACGGGGAACAAAAGATTGGCGAGATCCTCAACCGCGTAAAAGGAACGAGGAACGTTGAAACCGGATTCAAGTCGACGATCGGTCTGACCATCAAGGAGCTTTCCGACCGCTGGCAGAAAGAACAGAAAGTACTCTATTATCCGGATGTCGCGAAGCGCGAAGCTCCGGAAGACTTCGCGAAACGACTTACCAATCACACCAAGGAAGGCAATTTTTATAATACGAGCCCTGCAATTTCGCCGCAAGGGGACAAGATTGCATTCCTCTCGGACCGAAACGACTATTTCGACATCTTCATCATGTCCGCTCTCGACGGAGAGATTCAGAAGCGCGCAGTAAAGGGACAGAGGACGAAGAACTTCGAAGAACTGCATCTTCTCACTCCGGGGATTACCTGGTCTCCCGACGGCAAGAAGCTCGCACTCGCGGTCAAAGCCGGAGAGCGAGATGCCATCATGGTCATCGATGCTGAAACCGGAGATATGGACAAGCTGGCCTTCAATCTTGACGGTATCTTCACGGTAGCGTGGTCGCCTGATGGCAAGAATCTTGCCTTTGCAGCCTCAAAGTCGCCTCAGTCTGATCTGTACATCTACAATTTCGACTCGAAGTCACTCGTCAACCTTACAGATGATATTTTTTCAGATTCCGATCCTGCATATTCTCCCGACGGATCTGAGATCTTTTTCTCATCTGATCGGGGCAAGTATATCAGCGCGGACAGCATTCCAACGAATTTCAGGATAACGGATTTTAACTACCATCAGCGTGATCTTTACTCCATTAATGTAAAGACAAGGACAATTCGGCGAATCACAAACTATCCCAAGAGCGAGGAATTCTCACCCATCTGCTCACCAGACGGCAAGAAGCTCTTGTACCTCTCCGATCGCAATGGAATTAACAACGTATATCTCAAAGATCTTGCGGCGGATACTGACCACCCCGTTACCAATTCCATCAGCGGTATTTATCAACTGTCAACATCCCGGGACGGCTCGAAGATGGCTTTTGCAACACTGAGCGAGGCCGGGTTTGATGTGTACGTCATGCTCCGTCCGTTTGATCGCAGGTTGAACGTTTCAGAACTTGAGCCAACGGAATTCATCAAACGCAAATTGGAACTCCCACGAGAGGAAAAACCACGCGAAATAATCGCCTTGACACCTCCTTCGGACACGGTTACTGTGCGAAAAAACGTTGTCATTCTTGCAGATACTTCTGAGCCTGAAGTGAAATACCGTACGGAGTCAAAGACCGATCTGAGGAACTATATCTTCACGCAGGAGCAAATGCAGAAAGACACCAGTCTGACGACGCGTGCCCCCATCTCGCTTTTTGAACCGACAAACAACAAAGATCGTGAAGGCAATTTTGTGCCGCACAAATACAAATTGGACTTCACTCCCGACCTTGTATACGGGACAGCCGACTACAACACGTTCTATGGTCTTGAGGGCACGACACTGATGGCTTTTAGCGACCTGATGGGGGACCACCAGATCATTTTTCAGACCAATCTTCTGCTGGACCTTCGCAACAGCGATTACGGAATATCCTATACCTATCTGCCAAACCGCATTGACTACGGATTCCAGGCGTACCACATAGCACGGTTTCTTTATACCAGTTCCGACCCGACTGGACTGAGTCAGGATTCGCTCTACCGATTTACAGACTGGGCAGTCGGAGGGGTGGCGACGTACCCGATCGATCGATTCAATCGGATGGACCTGTCTCTGATGTGGATGAATTTGTCGCGGGAGAACCTTGATGATCCAAGCCAACCATCACAAGTCAGATCGTTCATCCTCCCTGTTCTTGATTACGTCAATGACAACTCGCTTTGGCAGGGGGATTGGTTCGGCCCCAATAATGGTTCTCGGTTCAATGTCACGTTCTATGGAAGTTTCAAATACAATAGTCAGGCATTGGATATGCAGACTATCACTTTTGATTACCG
>CAZOIM010000064.1:2943-17579 GCA_964579855.1 uncultured Ignavibacteriaceae bacterium
GCAGTGTCCGCGAGAATGCTGTCCGCAGCCAGCGGAAGGATTTTCAGCTTCGCATTCGGCTTCGCCATCCAATTCAGGGCAACAAACCCAAGCGCTCGTGGTTCACTGAAAATCCCCTGGAGGGTTTGATCGGATGACTGGGTCGGTTGGAAATCGGCCTTGATTTCCGCCCCGTTGAGGAGCCTGCTGGAAAGATACGTTGAGACATCGGAAGAATCTTCAAGGACCAATCGGATCTTGCCGTGCACAGTTGCAGAGCGATCGATTTGCTCCCACCTCGTTATCTTGCCCAGCAAGATATTCCGGATTTGTTGAAGGGACAATTCTTTGAGTGAATTGTGGCTCTGAACAACTGCGACCACCCCATCATAGGCTAATACGATCTCAACGAAGTAATCGGTGGTCTTCTTTATCCGATCTTTTTCAGCAACCGTCAGAGGAAATGCTGTAACGATACAGCGCAGGGAGTCGTTGACAAAACGGTCGTTGGCAATTCTCGATGTCACGACCGTGTAGGTAACATCGGCACCATGCGCTTGATACAGACTCAGGAATTTTCTCACTTCCTGTTCAAAAACGGGTGCGACCGATTCTGAAACCAATACTCGAAGATGACCTTTTGTTGCTGTTTCATCCTGCTTCGGGCCACACGAACAGAGAAGAACGATGAACGCAAAGCAACTGTAGTGTCGTGATCGCATCATTGTGTCCCAGGTTGTGGTTGGGCTTGGACAGAGAGTTCCGGTTTCCGTCGAGGCTCTTCGACGCGCTGTAATATGATCAAGCCGACGACGAAAAACACTGCGATAAAAAGAACGGCAATCCTTTCGTTGGTAAGATCGGATACTATGCCATAGACGAGTGGTCCAATAACGGCCGACGCCTTGCCGCATAATCCGTCGTAAAATCCAAAGAACTCGGCTTCGTGTTCTCTGGGTGTCAGTAACGCCATAAGGCTGCGACTTGCTGATTGCGAAGCAGCCATGGCGATGCCCGCAGCAAAGGCCACCACATAGAACATAGCCACCGACCGGATGAAGAATGCAGCAATGCAAACAAGAATCCAGAGAACGAGGGTGATCGTGATCGTTTTCTTCGGCCCAATTTTATCGGTAACGATTCCAAATCCGATGGAACCAAGGATTGCGCTGGTCTGAACCGTTGCAAAAAAAACGATGATGTCCCTGTCGTTCATGTTGAGGATGGTTTCGGCAAAGATCCCCGCGAAGACGATGACGGTTAGAATCCCGTCATTATAGATGAAAAATGCGATGAGGAACTTCGCAATTGACGGATACTCCTTCCGGATGAAAAGGGCCTGGAACGTTTTCTTCGACTGACTGATTCCGCTTCGAATGAAGGAACTGATGGGTGCCACCGTTCCCTCCGGCTCCGGAACATTCAAGAACATCGGCAAAGAAAACAACATGAAGAATGCGGCGGCGACCACAAACGATAACCGAACGTAGAACAAATAATCAGGATCCGTTGACGCAGGGAGAATGAAATCAACAATAACGAGAACAGCGAGAGCTCCAAGATACCCCATCGCGAATCCGTAGCCGGATACTCTCCCGTATGTTTTCCTGGAAGTTATTCTGGGAAGAAATGCATCATAAAAGACCAATCCTCCTTCGAATCCTATATTTGCCACAATGAAGAGAAGGAGTCCCCAGAACACCATCCCCTCTTTCACAAAGAACAGAAGTGCCGTGCAGATGACGCTGGCGAGAGTGAAATACAGCAAAAACCGTTTTCGTCCGCGCGAGAAATCTGCTATGGCGCCGAGAGGAGGAGAGAGTGCTGCAGCACATATCATCGAGATGCTGACGGCGAGTCCCCAAAGCCATCGTTGACCGCCCGCGACGTGATTTGTGAAGTAGCGGTTGTAGATGACCGTGACAACAATGACTGAGTACGCGGTGTTTGCAAAATCGAAGAATGTCCAGGAGACAATTTGGCCGCGAGTTGCGAGTTGGGTCGAAGTGTCTGCGGGGGCCTGCTCGGAGTTCATCCGTGTTCCGGATCCGATGATGCAGTTGCTTTCTTGTGGGCGGCGCCGTCCTGCAATCCTCGCCCCTGTTTATTGAGAGGTCCGGTCGCCTTCAAATCGTCGAGTACGGCGTCAAGAACACCGTTGACAAATTTATCGCTCTTTTCAGTACTGAATTCACGGGCTATCTCAATTGCTTCGTTGATTGTGACTTTTGGAGGGATATCGTCGAAAAACAGCAGTTCACAAATGCCCATGCGTAACACCAGCTTGTCAATCACGGCGAGCCTGTTAAATTCCCAGTGCGCAACCTGCTTCTTGATCAGGCGGTCGAGTTCTTCCCTGGACTCGATGACTTTCAGGAAGAATGACTTCGCAAATCCGAATGATTCGGCGTTCTTGCGCAAGTCGGCGATAACGCAATCGATGACGTGGTCCGAAGACTCCCCCGACAATTCATAGGCATACAATGCCTGCAAGACTTTTTCACGGACCCGGCGCCGACGATGAGACATAATGTTAAGAGAACGAAGAACAATAAGCGGGCAAGTGAATCCAGAATTAGTGCAACAATGCCTTCCAATGACTTAACTTAGACAAAAATATGCGATGAGGCAACCTTCCGTGAGAACGTGGTTCCACCGCCATCACGCGTTCGATTTTCGCAAAGGCAATTGAGTCGACGGTTCGAACTAAGATCACGTCAGAAACAGAAGTTTTGAGGTTAGATCAAAGGAAAACGATCTCGGGTAGTACGACTGCAGACTTCGGCCAAAAGTTCATAGGTCTATCCGACGAGTCTAAGGCATTCGCAAATCCTACTTTGAAGCGGATTTCCAGATGATCGCCGTCGTGAACGCGGTATCGCTTCTCATGAGTGCAAAGTCTGGATTGAGGATTTCCGACAGGCTGAAACTCTGGTTCAACGCCGCTCGGAGCGAACCAATAGCTAGAGTTTTCTTCTTCTGGATCGCGTACATGTTCGCCTGTCGAAAAAGGACTTCTGTGGAATGTGGCGCGAGGGTGACAGCCCGGTTCATTTCTACTTCACCATCATCGGCTTTCCCCTCCCTCGAGAGAAACAGTGCAAGGTATGCATGGGCGTTGGCATCGCCTGGATTTTTGTCGAGGTAGACCGAAAGGAGAGCCCTTCCTCGTTCGGACCAATCCTTGAAATCGCTGATGCTGGGTTTCATTTGAAATGCACGGCTGACCCAATAGTAGGACCGATAGTCGGTTGGGTAGTCCTTCATCGCTTTTTGATAATATTGGATTGCGGCGGTATAATCCTCTTGAGCAGACCATGCATTCAAAAGGTACCGAGACGTAATGAGAGAGTCTGAAAGACCGAGTGCGACAGCTTGACTGAACGTACCGACGGCATCCGAATACAAACCCTTAAATTGCTGGGAGATACCGAGAACAACCTTCAAATGTGCATCGTCCGGCAGAATTTTGACGGCTTGGTGAGCATATTGAAGTGCGGCGTCGTACTCGCCGCCAACAATGGCGAGCTGCGAAAGTATTCCGTAGCTTTGGGCATCCTCTGGCTGCAGACTCAGACTCTTTAGTATGTTTGTACTTACTCGGTCGAACCGATGATTCATGAAGTAGTTCAGCCCCAGGTCTCTATATGAAAATGCGTCGTTCGAATTGAGATCCAAGGCTTTCTGTGAGAACTCAAGCGCTTCCCGCAGCATCGATTCGTCAGAACGATCCTCGGTCAAGCATCTGGCAAGACGAACTTCTGCCAAGCCGGCGTAAGCCGGCCCGAATGTCGAATCAAGTACAACAGATTCCTCAAATTTTTGATTTGCCTGTTCAAGTGAGGGGGAGGAAGAAAGGCCAAGGAGGTAAAGGCCATTCAAATAATTCTCATACGCAAGAGCATTCGTCGGTTGGACAGCAAGCGCTGGCAGTGTTGCTTCCATCCTTGTAGCTTGAAGAATGGTGCCAGCGATCTTCTGACGGGTTTGGCCCAGTACAAGGAAATCGCTATCGAACTTCCTGGAGAACACATCAGCGCTCTGCTCGTTGTCAAACAAGTGAAGGTTCAGAGAAAAACCGCGATCAGTTCTTGAAAGGGACCCGTGCAGAACATATCGGACTTGAAGATCACCAGCGATAGCTTTGTAGTCCGTTCCGCGTGAACCTACGCCGGCAGGAACAACAATCTGTACTCGCTCGACGTGGGCAAGATCCTGGGCAAGAAGAGCCGGAACGACAGTTCGCAAAGCGTCATCTCCTTGATTGCCCTGCGATGCATTCAAGGGAAGAAACGCGATGGATGCGGAAACTGGAAATAACGTCCTTTTAAGTTGAGGATAGATCAGGTAACTGAAGATTGCAAGAACCACGATAATAGATATCCAAATGATCAATTTTGTATTGGACTTCGATGAGGTTACCGTCTCTTGTTGACGTTGCACTCTCTTTTGTTCTCGTTCCTGTTGACGCTCCTGGTTTTGAGCAAGTAGTTCCTCGCGTTGCTTTTCTTCCGCAAGATAGGCCTGTTGGCGCTCGCGTTCCAATTTTGAGGCTTCCGCTCGTCGAAGTTTCTCTTCTAATCGTTCTCCCGCCGTGAAGTTTGGATCGAGTGTGTAGATCTTTTGAAGAATTTCCCGGGCTTGGTCGAGTTCTTCCTTCTCGGCATGCTGTTCAAAGCTATGTGTCAGTTCGTCGACTTGTTGGTCTTTCTCCTCGCGATTCTTTCGCTCCCCGTCGAGCCGTTGTTGGCGCTCTTCTTCAGTTTTCCGGTATCGTTCTTCCTCGATCTGCAGTTGAAGTTGTTGGGCGCCTCCGTGAAGAGGATACATTTGGAATATTTTCTTTATCTCCTCCTCGGCACGTTCGAATTTTCCTTCGCGTAGGAAGGTTCCGGCCTGTTCATAGTGCTCATGAACCTGTCGCTCCTTGTCTTCCTCTTCCTTTTTTCTTTCTACTGCGGCGTGGTAGCTGGGATCAATTTTGCCAATCTCATCAATGAGTTGCTCCGCCTCACGGATTTTTCCGTCGGTGAAAAGTTGCTCGGCTTTCTTGTAAAGCGCTTCGACCTTGCTCGCCGTGTCCTGGCCTTGCGGAACCGGCGTAGTACTCCGTATCTTTGCCTCCTCGACGGATTTGGCTTCGTCGGCTTCAAATTCGCCGGTGTCATCAACCGGTTTTTGGGCGAGTGCCTGTTGAGCGGTGCCTGAAGGTGTCGCCAATTCCGGTATGGAGTCTATCAATATCTCGTACACTTCAACCGGGTCGGGGATGTTCTTAAGACGCATCTCGCCCATCCGATAGACTTTCACTTCCATCTTGTTCTTGACCTGATTGTAGATATCGGCGGATATGCAGACACGGTTTGGTTCTGTGATTGCCTCGATCCGGGATGCGATGTTGACTCCATCACCGTACATATCATCCCCGGAAACCATCACGTCGCCAAGGTGGATACCGATGCGGACCTCAATTTTATCGAACTCGCCTTTCCCCCTGTTAAATGTCCAGAATCTTTTTTGTGCGTCGATAGCCGCTTTCACCGCATTGACCGCGCTTGCGAAATCCACCATGAAGGAATCGCCGATGGACTTTACCACCTTTCCCTGAAATTTGGAGGCGATGACTCGCATGAGTGCGTCGTGCGTTCGGAGAAGTTCAAAGGCGGCCGTTTCGTTCTGGGCCATTTTCTTTGAGAAGCCCTTGATGTCTGTGAACATCACCGCAGCAAGTTTTCGAGTCCCAGCATCTTTGGAAAAAGCCATGGAATAAAAGTCTTCGCTAAGGTAGGTGAGTTCTTGGAATTGATTCTCGCATAAATTTATACAAATGTCGAAGCAGAAACAAGTTGCATGAAATCGATCCGATCATTGTTGCGTTGCGGCACATCGGCCATTTTCTTGCGTTTCGAAGTTTCGATCGGTATATTGGGCGGCGTCTTCAATCAATGTTGTCAATGGAAAGGATTTCTCGATGCGAAGTAAGGCTATATCATTTCTTGAGTCAAACAAAGATCGATACCTTGGTGAAGTGAAAGATTTTCTGGCCATTCAAAGTGTCAGCTCGCAAACCATCCACAATTCGGACATGCGTCGATGTGCGGAGTGGACGGCGGGACAAATGCGGACTATAGGAATGAACAACGTTCGCATTATGGATACTCCGGGACATCCTGTAGTCTATAGCGAGTGGCTGGGAGCTGCGGGGAAACCGACAATTCTTCTGTATGGTCACTATGATGTTCAGCCTGTTGATCCGATCAATCTGTGGACTTCCCCTCCGTTCGAAGCGTCGATCCGTGACGGCAATATGTACGCCAGAGGATCCTCCGATGACAAAGGACAAGTCTTTATTCATTTGAAAGCCGTGGAAGCCTGGATGAAAAGTTCCGGCAGTCTCCCGATCAACATCAAGATGTTGATCGAAGGAGAAGAAGAAGTCGGGAGCGCAAATCTGGATAACTTCGTATCAGAACATAAGGAACTGCTGAAAGCCGACCTGGTAGTCATATCGGATTCATCGATGTTCGCAAAAGGAGTCCCGTCAGTGTGCTACGGATTGCGCGGGCTTGCGTATATGGAAGTGGAGGTGACGGGTCCTAATTCGGATTTGCATTCGGGATCGTTCGGAGGGTCTGTGCACAATCCAATTCAGGCGCTCAGCGAAATGATTGCGTCTCTCCACGACAAGAACGGAAAAATCACTATCAAAGGTTTTTATGACAATGTTCGTGCCTTGACGAAAACTGAACGCAATGCATATAAGAAACTTCCCTGGAGTGACAAGAACTATGCAAAGCAGCTTGGTTTGAAACATCTTTATGGAGAGAAAGGGTTTACCACTCTCGAACGACTTTGGGCACGGCCAACGCTGGAATGTAATGGCATTTGGGGGGGGTATACAGGCGAAGGTGCGAAGACGGTTCTGCCTTCCAAAGCATCTGCAAAAATTTCTATGCGATTGGTGCCTGATCAGACTTCAACAAAGGCAGCGAAGTTGTTTGAACAACATTTGAAGAAAATTGCGCCGAAAACCATTACCGTCAGAGTGAAAGCTCTTCACGGCGGAGAACCGGCTATAACGCCAATCGATAGTCCTGGTGTTCGGGCGGCCGTCGTCGCACTGGAAAAGGCGTTCGGCAAGAAACCTCTGTATCAACGTGAGGGCGGTTCCATTCCCATTGTGGTGCAATTCAAGAATATTCTTGGATTGGATACCGTCCTGCTGGGATTCGGTCTTCCCGACGAAAACGCCCACGCTCCGAATGAGTTCATCAATCTCGATAACTTCTTCGGTGGAATGCGCACGTGCGTTCATTTCTATGATGAATTGCCCGGCTTCTGGCAGAATTCGAAGAAGGGAAAGAACAAGTAACCCGAATTGATAGCCCTGGCTGTGCTTCAAAGCCCCACGCAGAACCGTGGGCCTTTCTTCTTACCCCGCCGTTTTGTACTTTCAACTCATTCTCAATCCTGAGACAACTATGGTCTCTGCTGAATTTCTTTCTAAAATCCCAATCTTCGAACATTTATCCCCTGCTGATCACGACACGCTTGCAGGACTGTGGCATAAGCGCGAACTCAAGGAAGGGGAGGCTCTCTTTCATGTTGGCGACAAAGGCGATGCGATGTACGTCATTCAGAATGGGATCATCGATATCCGAGTTCCCCTTCAGGGGCCCAAGAAAGAGATGACAGTGTCGGTCCTTCACGAAGGAGAGTTTTTCGGTGAACTGTCGATCATTGATGGCTTACCAAGAACTGCCTCTGCGATCGCGGCAGAAGCAACTGAACTCCTTGAAATGAACAGGAGCGAATTTATTCAATTTCTCGTCGACCGGCCCAGGGTTGCGATTTCCATGGCAAGCGTTATCGGAAAACGGCTTCGCGACACAAACGAACTTGTGCAATCTCTCGCGTCGAAGAATGTCAACGAGGAAATGGATGAGCAACTCAAATTTGGAGATCGGCTTGCGGATAAAATTGCTGAGTTTGGTGGCAGCTGGGCGTTCATCATTATTTTTATGGTTTGCCTTTTCTCCTGGATTGTGCTGAATACTGTCCAGCTCTGGTTTAAGCCGTTTGACGAGTATCCCTTCATCTTTCTCAACCTTATACTCTCATGCGTGAGTGCAATCCAAGCACCTTTAATCATGATGAGCCAGAACAGAGCACAGAAAAAAGATCGTCTCCGTGCCGAACTGGATTATCAGGTCAACGTCAAGTCTGAATTGATGCTCCAGCAGCTCCACGCCAAAATCGACGAGTTGCGCGCGACGGATCTCCACCATATGAATGAAGCCATCCGAACACACTTGACCAATTCTACCAGCGGCACCGGTGGACCTCTTGACCCTGCGATGTAAAACGAAGTCTGAATGCTGATGAAAATTTACACGAAAACCGGCGATAAGGGAAAGACTTCGTTGTTTGGCGGAGAACGTGTTTCGAAGGATACGAAGCGAATCGAAGCCTATGGCAGTGTCGATGAATTGAATTCCCATCTTGGTGTTATTCGCTCTCTCGGACCACATCCAGACATCGACAGTATCCTTGAACGTGTTCAGAACGAGTTGTTTGTCTTGGGTTCGGATTTGGCAACTCCAAAGACCAAATCTCCCAAGAAGACGTATCGCATCGAATCTCGACACGTAGAGCAGGTTGAGAAGGATATTGATCGCCTCGAATCAGCACTCGATCCGTTACAGCAGTTTATTCTCCCGGGAGGCTCGCGGGTATCGGCAGAACTCCACGTCGCCCGAACAGTGTGTCGACGCGCTGAACGCCGGATTGTCCAGCTTGCAAAGAAAGGAGAGATCGGCACGACACCGGTTGTCTACGTAAATCGACTTTCCGACTTTCTCTTTGTGGCGGCCCGATATGCGAACAAAGTTGAACGTGCGGCGGAAGTAGCATGGAACCCGAAACAGCAGAAATAGAACCAAGGCAGGATCTCCCGGCGTCGTATGCGAAGGTTTGGAGCCTCGACCTGACCACAAATCAAACGGCCGCGGTCATTCTCAATATTGCGGCATTTCCCCTCTTCCTCGTGTTCGGATGGATCTTTGTGGAGATTGCCGTATTCCTCAGACCGGGAATCATCGGTAGAATCAATTTTGCTCAATTGGCGTCCCACCAAATATTATCTTTCATCGTCATTCTGGTTGTTGTTGTCGGCGTTATGGTTCTCCACGAAGCAATTCACGGCGTTTTTTTTTGGATCTTTACAAAATCCAAACCGGTCTTCGGATTGAAACTCCTTTTTGCCTATGCCGGCGCTCCTCAATGGTACATCCCGCGCAATCAGTATGCATTCATCGGAATTGCACCATCCCTATTCATGACGATTATAGGATTCCTCATTATTTTCTTTTCGTCGATGTTGGCGGGACAATTGGCTCTCTTTGGAATGACCATGAATGCGGCCGGAGCTGTCGGGGATTTCTATGTGTGTGGCAAAGTCCTGATTCAGTCTCGCGATGTTTTGATTAACGATACGGGCGTTGGCTTCTCGATGTTTGCCAGGCTCGATCAAAGCGTTGAAAAGACGGATGAAAATGCGAAAGGAGTAATCACGCATGAACGATGAAATGCTCGATGACGAGCTAAGCCAGATGTACGAAGAGGAATCAAGGACCAAAAAGATTCTTGA
The DNA here is from genome assembly GCA_964579855.1 of uncultured Ignavibacteriaceae bacterium. Classification (GTDB taxonomy): domain Bacteria; phylum Bacteroidota; class Ignavibacteria; order UBA10030; family UBA10030; genus JADGQA01. The sequence goes on from CAZOIM010000064.1 coordinate 12,572, forward strand.
TTCCAGCACGTTACGCAAGCCCATCAGACACTTACGGGCTAAAAAAGCTATCACGATGGCGCCTTCAGATACGGTGTCCAATGCTGTGGAGCTTATGAGAAAAAAGAAAATTGGATGCATCCTTATTACTGAGAACGGAAAGCTCTCTGGCATTTTTACGGAACGGGATGTATTGATGAAAGTAGCGGGGTCGAAGAATTTCGCATTGATGAAACTGTCGGAGGTCATGACGCCAAGAGTGGATGCTTTTCAGGCTGATGATAGCATCGCCTTCGTGCTCAATGCGATGCACGTTGGCGGATACCGCCACGTTCCCGTTGTTGATCACGATGGCAAACCTATGGCCGTTATTTCGGTGAAAGACATCATCGCGTTTATTCTCGAACATTTTTCTGAAGACGTACTCAACTTGCCCCCATCGCCGATCAGAAAAACCGAACATCGGGAAGGAGCTTAAGAAGAAAGTCGCGTATTCTAGTATCTAGGAAAAGAGTCGGCCGCATTCTGAAGCGATTTCTTGACAAAACAGGAAAGACTATTTATATTGATCGCGACGATTGACAGAGTTTTTCACGTGTGACGACTGATTTTGAATTTCATGCTCACTGAATTTGGAAAAGTTCTTATCTTCTTTATTATCGGCGCGGCGTTTGTCGCAGCCGGACTGATAACAGCTTGGTTGCTCCGTCCCCATCGTCCTTATCCCCAAAAACTCTCCACCTATGAGTGTGGTGAAGAACCGATTGGAAGTGCATGGGTGCGATTCAACGTGCGGTTCTATGTTGTTGCTCTTGTCTTCCTGATTTTCGATGTTGAGGTCGTTTTCCTCTTTCCGTGGGCCCTGGTTTATAGACAACTAGGGCTTTTTGCTTTCATTGAGATGGCGGTGTTTCTGGTGATCCTTATTGTAGGGTACACCTATGTGTGGGTGAAGGGCGATTTAGATTGGGACAAACCACGCCCCGAAGTTCCCTCCGTACCGCACTCTCCTCGAATGGAAGAACCTCCGATTGCTAAAATCGTCGAAGGTATTCCTGCCGCATAGTATATAACTGCAATAGCGTTATTGCGATAAACCCGGAGTAACAGACAGTGGGACTACTGGATCAACGGTTTCAGAACGGCAACATCCTCATCACCTCGGTTGACAATTTACTCAATTGGGCGAGACTTTCGTCGCTGTGGCAAATGCAATTCGGTCTTGCGTGCTGTGCAATCGAGATGATGGCCGCTTCAGCGTCGAATTTTGATATTATGCGCTTCGGCGTAATTCCGCGCGCGACTCCCCGACAAACAGATGTCATGATCGTTGCGGGAACCGTGACCCTCAAAATGGCTTCTCGCATTAAACGACTCTATGATCAAATGCCGGAACCTCGGTATGTGATTTCCATGGGAAGTTGCTCAAATTGCGGTGGTCCATATTGGGAACACGGATACCACGTACTCAAAGGCGTTGACCGCGTGATACCTGTGGATGTTTATGTGCCGGGATGTCCTCCCCGACCGGAAGCATTGCTGGAAGGTATTATCAAATTGCAGGAGAAGGTGCGGAAAGAAAGTCTTGTCAAGAAATCCGCTTAAGGTTGTTCTGATTTTACTTGATCACATATCTTCGCAGCTCCGATGACACCGCAAGAAATATTTGATGATCTGAAAAACAAGTTTGGCGATGCTGTCATCGTAGGCAAACTGGATGCTCCACAACCGTGGATCCAGATTGCCGTGACCAGTACGAAAGATATTTGCCAGTACCTGAAGGATGATGAACGCCTCCAATTCGATTATATGAGTTGTCTCAGCGGAGTAGACTACAACGATGGGAAGCTTGGTGCCGTCTATCATCTCACCTCCATGGTTCACAAGCATAAGATTATTCTAAAAGCTATTTGTACCAAAGAGAACCCTCACGTTCAATCCGTTGCTGAAATATGGGGAACCGCAAATTGGCATGAACGGGAAGCATTTGACCTCATTGGGATTGTATTTGACGGACATCCGGATCTTCGAAGGATCCTCTTGCCGTATGACTGGGAAGGCCACCCGCTTAGGAAAGACTATAAAGTACCGGAATTTTACGATGGTATGAAGGTTCCGTATTAACTGGATCATCGCAATTCATCAATGATAGAATCGCAAGTACTTCCAACCACATATGTAACGCAACCCGGAACGATCTCAACCTCGTCCGGCAGGACTCTGCGTACGGATGAAATGATCATCAACATGGGGCCGCAACACCCGTCGACGCACGGTGTGCTCCGGCTCGAGATTGTCGTTGATGGCGAGATCATCGTTGATGTCATTCCGCATATCGGGTATCTCCACCGCTGCTTCGAGAAACACGCCGAGCACATGACTAACTACCAGCAGGTTATTCCCTACTGCGATCGGATGGACTATGTTGCTTCGATGAACAACGATCACGGATATGCGGTTGCTGTTGAACGTTTGCTGAAAATCCAGGTCCCGGAGCGCGTGGAGTACATTCGGATTATCATGGCAGAACTTCAGCGCATTGCCAGCCATTTGATTGCCATCGGAACGTACGGCATTGATGCTGGTGCGTTCACACCATTCCTGTATTGCTTCACGGACCGGGAGAAGATACTCGACCTGTTTGAAATGACCTGCGGCGCAAGGCTGCTCTATAATTACATATGGGTGGGTGGACTTTCTCACGATATCCCGACGAAGTTCGTCGAGCAGGCAAAAGAATTCTGCAAATACTTCCGCCCGCGCATTAAGCAATTTAACGACCTACTGACGTACAACGAAATATTCGTCAAACGTACAGCCAACGTCGGCGTTCTCCCGAAGGATGTCGCGATCAACTATGCCTCCAGCGGACCGATGCTTCGGGGCTCGGGCATCAATTGGGATTTGCGCCGCGATGATCCGTATTCGATCTACGACAGGTTTGAATGGGAACCTCAGGTGGGCAAAGGAGAAGTGGGAACGGTTGGCGATTGCTGGGACCGGCACATTGTCCGCATGCGGGAAATGGAACAGAGCGTGAATATTGTCGAACAAGCATTGGCGAAGATTCCCGAAGGCAACGTGCAGGCGGCAATTCCCAAAAGAATTCGTCCCGATGCCGGCGAGGTCTATGTCAGAACGGAAACACCCCGCGGTGAACTAGGCTACTATATTATCAGCGACGGCACGGCAAGTCCGTACCGCATAAAAGTCCGTGCACCGGCGTTCGTCAACCTGAGCGTTCTTCCTGAGATTTCCCGCGGAGCTATGATCGCCGACCTCGTCCTGATTGCAGGAAGCGTTGACATTGTTCTCGGTGAAGTAGACAGATAGCAATAATCCTTCGATGTGAATTCAGACTTCATTCTGTAATGGAAACAATTCAAGCGATCCTTTCCAATCAAATAGTACTCGCCGTACTCCTTAGCGCGTTGCCGATCATTTTCATTCTCTTGTATGCACTCGTGACACTCTATACAGAGATGAAGGTAGCGGCCCACATCCAGGACAGGGTTGCGTACATGAGGACAGGATGGCACGGCGTTCTACAGCCGTTCGCGGATATTCTGAAATTGCTGCAAAAGGAAGATACCATTGCCACGAATGCCGACAAATTTCTCTTTGTCCTTTCGCCATACATCGTATTCATGGGGACGTATGCCGGATTTGCCGTCATTCCCTTCAGCAGCATTTATATCGGCAGCAACATCAACCTCGGCGCGTTTTTCCTTATCGCGGCATCCTCTCTGGTCGTCATCGGAATTCTGATGGGCGGTTGGGCTTCGAACAACAAATGGTCGATCTTCGGCGGCATGCGATCGGCAGCGCAGATGGTCAGTTATGAAATTCCAACCGCTCTCGCCGTTATTATTGCGACGATGATTACGGGCTCATTGAACCTGCAAGACGTCACACGATTTCAGGATGGCGGAATTCAGAACTGGGTTGTGTTCGGTGGTCCTTTTCCGATTGTGCAGAAGTTACTTCTCTTGCCATTTTCACTTATCACATTCCTGATTCTGTTCACAGCCTCTCTCGCGGAGGTCAATCGGACGCCATTCGATCTTCCCGAAGCAGAATCGGAACTCGTGCAGGGGTTCAACACTGAATACAGCGGCATGCGGTTCGCGATGTTCTATCTCGCCGAATATGCTAACATGTTTTTGGTTTCTGCTGTAGCTGTTGCTTTCTTCCTTGGCGGCTGGTCCAGTCCCTTTGGTACGTTTCTTTCCGGCCCTGTATGGGGCATCTTCTGGTTCGTTGCAAAAGGAATGATGTTCATTTTCCTTCACATTTGGATTCGTTGGACGCTTCCGCGGCTGCGTGTCGACCAGCTGATGTACACGTCGTGGAAAGTGCTAACGCCGTTTCTCTTTGCCTGCATTTTTGCTGTGGGCCTCATATTGGTGCTCTAGGTACTATTGAAGATCGGTATGTCTGAGTTTAGAAAATACTTCTATAACATTTTTCACTCACTGTATACCGTTGCGGTAGGGATGAAGATTACGTTTGGCCATCTCTTTGTGCCTTCCGTGACCATTCAGTATCCGGATGTCAAACTCAAACTGCCGGAACGCGCACGCAATCGGCTGTACGTGAATATCGATGACTGCATCGGTTGCGATCAATGTTCAATGGCCTGCCCGGTGGATTGCATTACCATTGAAACCATCAAAGCGACGCCCGACCAGGACCTTGGAGTTACATCGACAGGGAATAAGAAGCGGCTTCACGTCCCCAAGTTCGATATCGACATCGCAAAGTGCTGTTATTGCGGATTGTGCGTACCGCCATGTCCGACGGAATGCATCGTTATGACGGATGTTTACGAATTCTCCGAATTTGACCGGAAGAACTTGGTCTATAATTTTAGCAGGATGACGCCGGCCGAGATTGCCGTTGCAACCGATAAGGCACGCAAAGCCGACGAAGAAGCGACAGCCAAGAAAGCTGCAGCAGCCGCAGCGGCGGCAGCGGCAAAACAGGCTGCACCGGCCCAGCCCAAAACCGAACCGCCTCAACCACCGAC